>JAOASE010000006.1 GCA_025210155.1 Alphaproteobacteria bacterium
ATGCTGTTATTGCTAGCACTGTAATTACTGCCATGATGCCTAGAACCCCTAGCATCTCTATCATTGATCGGCCTTTTTGATTGATGTTTTTTATATACATATTAAATACCCTATATTTTGCGGGAATTTTACCATATTTGCAAGTTTAAGTAAATAAAATTTTAAATTCTATCTATGATTTTTTCATACCAAGATTTTTTGGAAGATACCGATATGGTATCGTATTTTGAAAGATTATTATAGCTAATCATTGATTTAACTTTTTTGATATAGTCTAGACCTTCTTCAGAATAATATTTTAAACCTTCTGCCAATTCTATACCAGATTTTCCTTCAGATCTCATTTTTCTAAATTCTCTATAATGTTTAGATGTATTTATATTTCCAATATAACTTTTCATAGATGAATGAAGAGTGTCAAAACTTCTTACCTTATGATTAGATCCCTCTTCTGCATTTAATGGCTTAATTCCTTTTCCTATAAATGTCCATTCACCAAAAAGGGCATTACCTTCTTTAAGGAACCTTGATTGCCCCCAACCTGTTTCTAAAGCGCTTTGAGCCAATATAATAGAAGCAGGAACTCTTTCCTCTTCAGGTAAAGATAAATTAACCTCTTCTATAACAGACAACATTATATTTATGAATTTTTCTTTTCGCTCTTTAACGTCTTTAATTTCGTAAAATTCATCAGGCATAGAAGTCAACTTATACCCATTGTTAAGAAAAGCTGCTTTAATGTCTGCATTATAGCTATTTGTATTACTAAAGACGCTACTTGTTGGAAGAAGCGAAATAACAATTAGGCACAACAAAGTTGTTATGAGGTGATACTTTTTCATGGTTTCAATTATCTAGCAAGTGTATACACTGCTATTCCTAAGAAATTAGGATCCTTCTCATTTAGTTCAACTAGATATTCCATAAATGGTTCATCTAAAACAACTTGTCTTACTGGACTTGCATGACGGAAATACATTTTAAGATCTTCATCTCTTCTCAATGCAAAACCAACGTGTGAAACTCATAAATCTGTACCATTAACACTTTTTTCATCACTGAAATCTCTTATTATAAATACAATAGATTCATCTTGCATATCGAATTCATCAATTTTTTCAAAAGGAACATAGTCTAGTGAAATGTTTCTCGTATCTTCATAAAGAATTAAGCTTTTTGTTTTTGAAAACCATTTAGATCTATCGATCAACCCTGTTTTCACCTCTGTATAAGGGAATAAAGATCTTCTTAGAAACCATGAGTTATTTGGAATCCAATCCGATGAAAAAATATGATTTCTTGATTGAAAACCAATATTACCTGCAAAATATCTAATTTTATTTAAATAATATTTTACTAGAAATTCATTATTTGTTTTTGCCATTCTTTCTGCAACAACTGTTTCTACGAAAGTTTTTGCATCAAATGTATCAAATCTAATTAGAGGATCTGAATCGTGAGAAGTTTCTTTTCCTTCACCTAAAGGATCTTCTGTATAAGGAGTACCTACATATTTTTGAGATACTTCTGATATTGTTTTTGGCATTTTCATTACATGATTCATATATGCCACATAAAGACCTAATCCTAATATTACTAAATAACCAAGTCTTCTTCCTGTTTTTAAGCTCATAAAAAACCCCTTTTAAAGCTATGCTTTTTTTAATTTTCCCCATATTATTTTAAGTTGATAAAAAAATCAACATATAATATTATACTATATAGAGGAAACCAAATCAAGTTTTTTGAATTTATAAACTATTTGTCTATGTTTTCTCAGGTTTATATCAAAAATAATATAGGAGAAAAAATGAAGTTAAAAGTTTTATATTTAGATCATTTTAAAGGGAAAGAAATTAAAAAAAGTTTTGAAGATAGTGGATATGATTTATATGCATCTCTAGATAAGCCTTTAACTTTAAAACCAATGGAAATAGCTACTATTCCTTTAGGTATTTCTGTTGAAGTAGATGGTAAATGCCCTGAAGGTTTTAACTGGGGATTAAGAATTACTGGTAGAAGTGGATTAAACTCAAAAGGTGTATTAGCTACTGTTGGTACTATTGATAGTGGATATAGAGGTGAATTGAAAACTACAATAATAAATCTATCTGGAAAGGATTACACTTTTGAACCTGGTCATAGAGTTTGCCAGCTTCTCGTTGTTCTGAAAGCTCATTGTGAAGTTGTAAAAGTTGAAAGTGAAAATGAATTTTCAGGCTCTGAAAGACAAGAAAAGGCCTTTGGAAGTTCAGGACTTTAGTTAGGAGATATTATATGGAAGTTTTAGGATATAAAAAGAGTGAAAGAGGTTCTAGACCTTGGGGTGAATGGGAAGTTATAGAAACTGGCACAGATTTTATTGTAAAAAAGATTACTGTATTACCCAAAAAGAGATTATCACTACAATCTCATGATTTTAGATTTGAACATTGGATTATAGTAAAAGGAAATGGAAAAGTTACTATAAAAGATGATATTTTTGACTGCGCTTCAAATGATAGTTTTTTTATTCCAGTAAAAGAAAAACATAGAATTGAAAATATATCTGAATCTGATGAACTTATATTTATAGAAGTTCAAACAGGGGAAAAATTAACTGAATGTGATATAGTTAGATATGAAGATGATTTTGGAAGAGGATAAATAAATATCCTCTTTTTTATTTCTTTATAACTTTAATTTCTTTTAATAGATTATGATATGCAAATATAAGCATAACTAACAATGCTGATACAAAAAATTCTAAACTTTCTTCAAAATATCTCATATGATTTTTTTCTGAATAAGATGAAATTAAGAAATTTAAAATACCTAAAGTTCCTATAGCAAATACTTTAACTCTGGCAGAACTTACCTTTTTAAAGCTATTTATAACTGTTTTAAAAATATCTTTTCCATCTCTTATTAAACCAACTAATAATATTAATATGAATGCAGCATCAATATATTTTTTATATTCAATTATATTGTTGTTAGTCATTAGACCTCTTAGAAATCCAAGTTCTCTATCTATTAAAAATAACATTACCATCATAGGTAGATATGAAAATTTAGAATAAAGTTTTTTCTTGTAGAAGAACATAGCCGCTACGTAATTAAAAACTGTTAAAACTTCAAATATTCCACCCTCTTCAAAATGCATATGACTATGAGCCTTTAATGCTAGTGCTGAAGCAGCTACTGCTAAATTCATTATCACTAACATTACTATAAATTTTAGATTTGAAAGTTTTTGTATATTAATATTTTTTAGCATCTTAATTCTCTCCTTTATAACTAAAAATTCTTTCTTCCTCTTAGAGCTTCTGAAATAGTTCCTTCATCTAGATAATCAAGTTCTCCACCGATAGGAATACCTTGTGCTAACTCAGACGTCCTTATGTTAGAAGGCAGTTTTTCTTTAATATAATTTTGTGTAATTTTTCCTTCTATTATAGATGGAAGAGCAAAAATAATTTCCTCAATCTCACCATTAGAACATCTTTCAATTAAAGATTGGATTTTTAGGTCTTCTGGCTCTATACCATCTAAGGCAGAAATCAGACCTCCTGTGATATGATATAAACCGTTATAATACCCAGTTCTTTCCATAGCTATTAGAGATGATACATCTGGAAGGACGCATATAACCTTTTTATCTCTAGCTTGATCTCTACAGATTTCACAAATTTCTTCGGTATCATAATTTCCACAGTTCTTACATATTTTGATATTTTCTTTTAATTCTGCTAGAACTTGGATCAAAGATGTCAAAGTGTGTTCTTTTTCACTTATTAACTTTAATGTGATTCTTGTAGCAGATCTCTTTCCTAAAGATGGAAGTTTAGAAATTATTTTCACTGCGTCGTCTATATAGTTTTTACTTTCCATATCTAATTCTTTCGTTACTAGAGGTTTCAATCTAAATCATTTATCTGCTTTATTAAAAGAACCCTAATGTACTATTTTGTACACTTCGGAACCTTTTAATTTAACATCTAAACGATTTATACTAAAACTCCAAGAGTAGGTATTGTTTTCTATTTATTTAATTCGTTTAGGACTACCTTTGCGAATTCTATATTTTCTTCTTTATTAATTGAGCTTGTTAATAATGTTTGTATTAAAACTTTTTCATAACCTTCTAGTGAACCACCATCCATCAAAATTTCATCTTCTTTTTTAAGAACTTCTGTTCTAATAGCCATTTTTTCGAAGTCTTTTTCTACGGCAGCATTTATATAAGGCATTTGGTAAATTTCTTTACCTTCGTTGTTCCATCTATTATATTCTTCAGTTCCTTTAATTTCAACATTTTTTGCAGCATCACCTAAATTTGAAATAACTTCTCTATCTAATATAAATCCTACGAAAGATGCTTCACCTGTTTTTAGATGAGTTGGTTTCTCTGTTATATACCCCTCATCTATAATTCCCCATCTTTCTGGATTGTTAACTACTTTTGTAAAATATAGATTTCCTTCACAACCTTCATTTATATATCTTTCTGCCATTCTAGTAATTGGCTGTTTGTACTTAGATAAATCTGTTCCAACTTTTGGAAATATTAAATCATCTGAGAAAATTGTAAAGAAAGGTAGATTTTCTTCTGGGAATGCGTTTTTAACAAGACCTATAGCTTGCCCTACCCCCTTGGGTGTTTCTTGATAAATGAAAGATAAATCTATTTTATCAAGTATTGATAATTTAGATAGAAGTTCAGCTTGCTTTTCTCTTCCATTATTTCTGAATTTATTTTCTACTTTTGTATCTTTTTCCAATGCTTCTAAAAAATATTTTTCTACTTCTTTATTGGAAACCACCATCGTAACTTTTGGCTTACCTTCCAAAGATATTTCGTTAATGCATCTAAGAGTTTCATCTAGCATTCTCATACTTCCAAAAGGTAGTAAGCTTTTATGAACCAGACCTTTTGAATGAGGATAATTTCTAGTTCCGTTTCCTGCTGCTAAAATAACAAATCTTAGATTGCTTAATGAATTTTTAATTTCTGACATAAATATATTCTTTCCTTTTAAATTAAATCCTTTTCGGGGGAATTTATACTATAAAATATATAGCTTGTCAAAGGCTTTGAAGAAAATTTGTATTTAAAAAAGATTTCAAAAAATTTCAGTGAAGTTTTTACCACTTTTGATTTTATTCTTGATTTCATTTTTATTTGTGGCATCATAGAACACAAAGAGAACGAAATATTTATTTTTTAAAGAAAGTTAGGAACTTTATTTTATGTTAGCAAAGATTAAAACTGTTACTTTTGATGGGATAGAAGCAAAACCTATTACTGCAGAAGTTCAAGTGGCTGCAGGCCTACCTAAATTTACTATAGTTGGATTGCCAGATAAATCTATATCTGAGGCTAGAGAAAGAATTCAATCTGTTTTTACTGCGATTGGATTGTCATTACCTCCAAAGAAGATTACCGTTAATTTAGCTCCGGCAGATATGATGAAGGAAGGATCTCATTTTGATTTACCTATTGCTATGGGTATTTTATCTGCTTTAGAAATTGTAGATTATAATAAAATTAAAGACTATGTTTTTATAGGAGAACTTGGACTTGATGGAAATCTAGCAAAGGTTTCGGGAGTTATGCCTGCGGCATTCTATGCTGTCAGCGAAGGACTAGGGATTGTTTGCCCTAAAGTTCAAGGAAGTGAGGCTTTATGGACTGGATGCGTTGATGTGTTAGCCCCTGGAAATATAATTAATTTAATGAATCATTTTAATGGTGAACAACCCTTAGCTGCTCCAAATAGAGAAATGGATGATGGGATAAATCACTTTTTAGATTTTTCAGATATTAAAGGACAGGAATTTGCTAAGAGAGGTTTAGAAATTGCTGCTGCCGGTGGGCATAACTTAATATTTACAGGTCCAGCTGGGGCTGGTAAATCTGCTATGGCGGAAAGATTACCAACGATTCTACCCCCTATGACTGCAGCTGAAGCATTGGAAGTTTCTATGATACATTCTATTGCTGGAACTTTGAATGCTGCTGGAATTGAAACAAGAAGACCATTTAGAGCTCCTCATCACACTGCATCTCAGATTGCATTGACAGGTGGTGGAACTAAAGCAAAACCAGGAGAAGTTTCTCTTGCTCATAATGGTGTTTTGTTTCTAGATGAGCTACCTGAATTTTCAGGACAGACTTTAGATGCTTTGAGACAGCCAATTGAGACTGGAAGGATAAATGTTTCAAGAGCTAATAAACATATTTCTTATCCTGCTAATTTTCAACTAATTGCCGCAATGAACCCTTGTAAATGTGGGCACTTTGGAGATAAAGAAAGAGAATGTAATCAAGCTCCACTATGTGCTTTAAAATATCAAAATAGAATTTCAGGACCTATGTGGGATAGAATTGATATTTATATTGAGGTTCAACAGATAAATCCGTGGGAGTTATCTTCTCATACTGCTAAAGCAGAAAGCTCTGCTGAAATAAGAGAAAGAGTTATTAGAGCTAGGAAATTCCAAGAAGATAGATGGGCTAAAATATTTCCTAAGCAAGGGGTGATTTGGAATAAGAATGTTCCTACTAAGGATATTGAAAAGAACTGCAATATATCACCAGAAGCTTTGGACATATTAATTAAATCTGCTGAGAAATTTAAATTATCTGCTAGAGGTTACCATAGAATTTTAAAAGTAGCCCGTACTATTGCTGATTTGGAGATGGAGCTAGAAATTACTCCAGAACATATTTCTGAAGCTATTTTATTTAGAAAAAAGGAAGTTAAGCTTTAATGATATTGGAATGTAGAAATTGCGAACTTTGTAAAAATCAAGAGCCAATGATTGATGTAGCAAAATCTTGTGATGTTATGTGGGTTGGCATTTCTGCTAAAATGATTAATTTTGAAGATGAGTTGCCATTAGATGCTAGGACATATAGTGGAAAACTTATTAGAGAGATCGAAAAACTTGCTGAAAATGTAACGTTTTATAAAACAAATATTGTTAAGTGCCCTCCTTTGAAAAATGGAAAGCTCGTCTATCCCAACAAAGGAAATATTGATGATTGCTTTCCTAATTTCCAAAAAGAAATTGATAGATTGAAACCTAAGGTTATTTTTATTTTAGGAAAAGTAAATTCTAATCATATTTTGGGTAAATATGATGAAAAAATTGATAAACTTAATGAAGATTTTAATTACATCAAATATAATATAGGTAGAAATATATTCATACCTATACACCACCCTTCATATATAAGTGTATACAAAAGAAAATTTAAAAATAAATATATTGAAAATATAGTAAAAATAATAAATGAGAGTAAGTTGTAAAGTGAGGTGGCTTTATGAAGATAAAAGAAATTGAAGCTAAAAATATACTTACAAAGAGTAATCTTGGAGATATGGATTATGCTATAAACCCATATGTGGGATGTGCTTTTGCTTGCGAATATTGTTATGCTATTTTTATGAGTAAATTTAGTGGCGAGAGAATGGAGGATTGGGGTAATTATGTTCATGTTAAGAAAAATGCTCCTGACTTACTTAGGCAGAAACTTTTTAAAATGAAGGATAAACACTCTTCTATCTTTATTTCCTCCGTTACAGACGCATGGCAATATGTCGAAAGAAAATATGAAATCACAAGAGAATTACTTAAAATATTAGCGAGAGACGAATATCCTGGAGAAATTACCTGTCATACTAAAAGTCCTCTTATAGAAAGGGACTTAGATATAATAAAAACACTTCCAAATGTTGTGGTTGGAATAACCATTACTTCTAGCGAAGATAGTGTTTCTGGATTTCTAGAAGCTAGAGCTCCTAAAGTTTCTGAACGTTTAAAAACTCTTAAAAAATTTAATGAAAATGGAATAAGAACCTATGCATTTATAGGTCCGCTACTTCCTCACTTCTATTCTAGAAGGGATGAGTTAGATGAAGTTTTTAAAGCTATAAAAAATTCTGGGACTAATAATATTTATGTAGAGAGACTAAATTTCTCAAATTATATTTCTAGGAGGTTAAAACCTGTTTTAGATAAAGCTGATGATAAGACTAAAGAAAGCTTTATAAACATGAAAGTCGGATCTGAAGAGTATAAAAAATTAAATAATTTTATATTGGAAATGGTTAAAAAATATAAAATGAATTTGCTGAATGGAACCGTTATTGAGCATAAAAAGTAATTTGTGTATTGATTTTTTATCAAAACTTCTTTAGACTTCTATTTCAATAATGTATTATTGAATTGTGAAAATGAAGTTTTAAGCAAAGATAAAGAGGAAGTTTTATGGCTAAAAAGAAAGTTGGAGATAATACGAAAAAGATTCATTTATATGACTTTGATGGGACTATTTGCGAAGGTGATACTACATTTAAGTTATACTTATTTTTCTTAAGAAAAAATCCATTAATAATTTTATGGCTACCTTATCAACTGTTGTTCTTAATCCTTAGAACATTTAGTTTGGTTTCTGATACTAGAGTTAAAGAAATCTTTTTGGTATTCTTGTGGAATCAATATAAGGTTGAAAAGAAAATAAAAGAATTTTCTGATAACAGACAAAAATATTTGTTCCCTAAGGTATTAGATAAAATTAAAAAAGATAAAGACAGTGGTGCTACATTAATTTGTATATCTGCCTCTCCTAGACTTTATATTGAAGAAATGTGTAAGGGATTAGGTTTTGACTATATTATTGCTACTGAAACTAAAGAAGGTAGTTATAGGAAGTTAGCAAGTAAGAACTGTAGAGGTCCTGAAAAAGTTATTAGACTGAAACAGCTTTTAAAGGATGAAGGTTTGGAAGAAGCTGAAATTGTTAGTATGATTTCAGATAGTAAATTCGATAAACCTTTATATGATCTTGCTAAAGAAAAATATATGGTTGATGAAAAGGGAAATATTACTAAAGGAATTCCTGAAAGAGTATTCAACTTCTAAAAATAAAAAGCTCCGAATTGGAGCTTTCTTTTTATCTTATACTTCTTATAAATTGTTTATTTAGAACGCCTGTTGCTATTAGAGATATTCCGTAAATTAAAGCTCCAAATAGTATAACTAATCCAACGTATAATACTTTTGAAAGTATACCTATGTTAAGCCATGTGTTAGTAAGAAGTGCATTACTTAAATAATAAACTGAAACTCCCATAACTACACCTGAAACTAACATTAGAATTGTATTTTTTACTACAGAAGCTTTAAGGGCAAACAAACCTCTTTTATATGCTGCGTTTGCTAAAGTTGCAAATAGTATAATATTAGAAGATGTTGAGGCAAATGGTATTGCTAAATATCCCATGTATTTTCTAAGAGTAATCATCATAGCTATACTTATGGCAAACGAAAATACTGTGTGATAGAAAACTGTCTTTGTATCCTTATCTGAATAGAAAGCTGTTGATACGATTCTTATGTATGAAAGGAACGGAACTCCTATTGCCAACAATATCATTGCTTTGTACGTTTGTGCATTATCTATTGCAGTGAAAAGACCTCGTTCAAATACTAGAGATGAAATATATCCTCCAAAGAAAATTAATCCTAAAGCACATGGTATCATTAATAACGATGATAATTCGAATGCTTTATTTTGGTAAACAAACCTTTCTTTTTTGCTTTTTGCCTTAGATGAATATGGAAGCAAAATCATAGACAAAGGAACGCCTATTATTCCAAATGGAAATTGTGTTAATCTTTCTGCATAATAAAGCCAAGATACTGCTCCCGCATAGAAACTTGCGAATAATGTTCCTGAGAAAATTATTGCTGTATTTAATAAACCTGGGATTATATTTTTTATGAAAAGCTTAATTTTATTGTCTTTTAAAATAGATTTAATTTTAAATGGGCTTATCAGAGAAACTTCTGAATATTTTTTGTCTGAATACATTTTTGTTATTGTAAACATAATCATAGAAGAAACTAGATATGCTAGTATAACATAATAACCTATTAATGCTGATGAATGATAAACTAAAATTGTAGCAATAATTATTGCATTCAAGATTAAATTAACAAACATTGCTAAAGCAAATCTTTTTACACTTTGTAATATACTTGTGAAGAAAGAATATAACGACATGAAAATTAAGAATGGGAAAACTATTCTACTTAAGTCTATCGCTAATTTAAATTGTTCTGGGTTGTTTGCAAATCCTGGAAGTAAAACTCTTAAAACAGATGGCATAAATATTTCTATTACTGCTGTAAGGGTTAGCATAAACCAAAATAGTACTGAATATGATCTTGAAGCGAATATTTTTGCATCTTTATCTTTTTTATTTTTTAAGTCTTCTGAGAAGATAGGAATGAAAGAATTTGCAACAGCACCTTCTCCAAAAGCTCTTCTTAATGCATTAGGGATTTTAGTACTTGCTAGAACAACGTCAGCTATAGCCGTACCACCTAAATATTTTGCAAAGAATAAATCTCTTACTAAACCAAGTATTCTTGATGCTAAAATTGGCAATGAACTACTAAAGAAGTTAAATAAAAAGTTTTTAGATTTTTTGCTTGTCATAATTGCTTCTCTTCTATAAAATTGGAATAACTATTTATGAGAGAAAGGATATAGTAAGTAATGGTAAAAGTAAAGAGCATTTTAAAAGTTTTAGTCATTCCTGCAGGATTTATTTTAGGTGGTTGTACTGCTAAAAATGAAGAGGTGAGTTTAATAAAAATGAAACCTTGTGAAGTTTATAATAAAGCTGTAGATTCTTTCAACGAAAAATCTTATTTGATGACAAATCAACAGTTAGATGCTCTTGATGAAAACTTTCCATTTTCTGAAGTTATGGATAAATCTCTTTTCTTAGCTGGTAAATCTTACTTCCTTAATGATAAATTTATGGAAGCAGTTGAAAGATTTAAAAGGTTCCTGAAATTATATCCTAAACATGAAAGAGCTCCTGAAGCTGAATATATGTTATCTATGTCATACTGGTATATGTCAGGTACTGTATCAAGAGACATTACTTTCTTAAATATAGCTAAAAAGAGCATGAAAAAATTCGTTAATAAGTATCCTGAAAATGAAAATACTGAAAGATTTAAGAAAAAGATAAAAGCGATAGATAATTCTTTGGCCAAAAAAGAAGTTGATACCGCTGTTTACTTTTTAGATGATCATGATCACTCTGCTGCAATAAGTAGATTGCAAGTAGTTCTTACTCAATATAAACATACTGATTTAGTTCCTGAGGCTCTTTACAGAATGGTGGAGGCTTATACTTCTATACAATTAATGGAAGAAGCAGAATTCTATAAGGAAAAACTTAAAAAAGATTTCCCTGAGAGCGAATGGAATAAAGAAGTTGTAAAGTGGTATAAAAAAATAGATGAAATTCAATCTAGAAAAATAAAAGGATAATTATGTTTACTAAATTTGAAAGAATGGTTGCTATGAAATACCTGCGTTCGAAAAAGGAAAGAACTTTTTCGATTATAACAGGTTTTTCTCTAGCTGGCATTACCCTTGGTGTGGCAGCTATTATAATTGTTATGTCTGTTATGAATGGATTTAGAGAAGAATTTATCAGTAAAGTTATTGGTATTAGTGGGCACACTACAGTATCCTCTTTTTATACTTCTGGATTGCAAAATGCCGACGATGTGGTTAAAGAAATAGAAGCTAACAAAGATATTGAGGATGAATTTGTTAGAGCTGTTCCTACTATTGAAGCACAGGCTATATTTTCTGGTAATGGGCAGACTATTGGTGGAATTGTTAAAGGTGTTACTTACGAAAATCTTATGAAGGAAGAAATGATAGCTTCATGATAATCTGTTAAGAAAGTAGAAAACATAGAAGAAGGTGAAATTATTATAGGATATGGAGTTGCTAGAAAATTGGGTCTAGTTAATGGTGATAAAATTACACTTATATCTCCTCAAGGAAATGTAACTGCATTTGGAACTTTTCCTAAGATACAGGCCTTCACTATTGCTGGGCAGTTTAATATTGGGATGTATCAATATGATTCGAACTTTGCTTTTATGCAAATAAATGATTCTAGAAAGTATTTTAATAGATCTCCTGATAGTGCTGACTATATAGAAGTATTTTTTAAAGATCCAGAAATTGTTGAGACGTTAAAACCTTTGGTAATAGATAATTTAGGAAAAGAATTTATTGTTAACACTTGGAAAGAAAATAATCAAACTTATTACTCTGCTTTAAAGACTGAAAGAAATGTTATGTTTATTATTTTAACATTGATAATAATAGTTGCATCTTTCAATATTATTTCGTCTTTAACTATGATGGTAAAAGATAAAGGGACTGACATTGCCGTATTTAGAACCATTGGTGCAAGTAGAAAATCTGTGATGAAAATATTCTTTTTATCTGGGGCTACCATAGGAGTTCTTGGGACTTCAGTTGGTGTTTTTCTTGGGACTATAATTGCTTATAACATAGATTGGATTAAGCAATTTGTAGAGTTCTTAACAGGTGCTGAATTATTTGCTAAAGAAGTTTATTTCTTGTCTCAACTTCCATCTTCAGTTCATGTATTTGATGTAGTTTGGATAGCAGCAGTCTCTTTAGCTATATCATTCATAGCAACCATCATACCAAGTTATAGCGCTTCTAAAACAGAACCTGTTGAAGCATTAAGATATGAATAGGATTTAATGAAAATGTTTCATCATTCTGTTAGAAAAATATCTGTTTATAAAAATAATGAATGCAAAGTATTTGCTAACATGGCTTTATTAAATGGGCTTGGGGAAGCTGCATTTTTCACTATATTTCCACTAATTCTTAACGATACACTTAAAAGTGAGTCTGTTGTTAGCCTTTACTATTCTTTAATAGCTATAGCTGTTTTTCTAGGATCAATGCTTAGCACATATTTATTTTCTAAATTTTCTAAAGTATGGATTATAAAAATAACACTATTAGTTTCAGTTTTATCTCTTTTAGGAATGACTATTGCTAAGAATATTTGGGAATTAAGTGGAGTAGATATACCTAGAGCTATATGCCTAACTCTTGCAAATTTAGCAATATCTATATTTGTATTTGACTTCTCAACAAACTCTAATATATCACGAAATGAAGCTAGATATTATATATTCATGAATATCGGATGGTTTATAGGCCCAATACTTGGTGGATATATTGCTAAATTTACTGGAAAAGAAAGTGTATTTATATTTGTTAGTGGAATATATCTTATATCCTTACTATATTTCATGCATCAACATATTATTGTTAAAAATAAAAATATAAATCATAAAAAAGAAAATATTTCCTTAAAAATAATATTTAATAACACTATAGAATATTTTAAAAACAAGGAGCTTATAAAAGTATTTTTGGTAGCTCTTGGATTAAATTTTTGGTGGGCGATTAGCTATCTTTATATTCCAATAGCTGTTGAAAATTTAGGATATGGAACTGATGTAGTTGGGTACGTTGTATCTGGGGGAATTTTACCACTACTACTACTTGAGGGATTTGTAGGAAGATCCGCTGATAAAAATGGAGTTAAAAAATATATAATTATTGGATTTTTGTTTTTATCAATATTAACCGCTCTATTTACTATTTTGGAGAGCAGCCCTATAACTCTTATAATAGCTTTTGCTGTTGTTAACATAGGAGCTGCATTTATAGAACCTTTAAAAAATAGTTATTTCTATAAAGCTTCTAAGAAGGAGGATGAAGATAAATTCTTTGGAATTTATAATCTTTCTAATCCTATAGCAAATATGGCTGGTCCTTTAATAGGTGCAGCGCTAATTTTTACCGGAGGGTTTAATGCTATGTGGATTGCTAGCGCAATTATATTACTTGCGTTTGCTATTATTTCTACTAAGATAAAAGAATAATATGGTGATAATATGGAAAATAATAAAATAGTTTTGGAATTTAAAAATATTTGTAAGAGTTTTTCTCAAGGTGGAGAAAGACTGGAAGTTCTTGACGGGGCAAATTTATCTGTAGCTAAAGGAGAGATAGTTTCTTTACTTGGACCTTCGGGGTCTGGCAAATCTACTCTTCTACAAATAATTGGCTTGCTTGATAAAGCTGATGCTGGTGAGATTTTTGTTGATGGCATTGAGGTATCTAATGCCAATGATGAAGTACAAACAAAAACTCGTTTAGATAAGATCGGTTTCGTTTATCAAAGTCATAATTTATTTAGAGATTTTACTGCATTAGAAAATGTTATGATGCCCCTTTTGATACAGGGAGAAAATATAGAAATAGCTAGAAAAAAAGCTATAGATCTTTTGGAAGACTTAGATCTTGGAGATAGAATGGATCATAGACCTGCAGAGCTTTCTGGTGGACAGTGCCAAAGAGTGGCTATTGCTAGAGCGCTTGCCAACGAGCCTGAAATTTTATTAGCCGATGAACCTACTGGAAATCTTGATCCAGAAACTTCTGAACATGTATTTGCCATGCTTATGAAAATTGTAAAAGAAAAAGCATTGTCTTGTATTATAGTTACTCATAATAGAGAGCTGGCTAAAAAAGCTAAGAAGATTGTTGAGATTAAAAATAAAAAACTTGAAGAGATATAAACATCTTCTTTTACATAAAATACTTATTTAAGTTATTTTAATATTAGGATTAAAAATGAAAAAAAGTAATAAAATAAAAAAGCCTATTGGGATTATTGCTGGGAATGGTATGTTACCTATTCTTCTTATAAAAAAATTTAAGAAGGAAAAGATTCCATTTTTTGTAGCTGGTATTGAGGGGGATTTTAAAGATGCTGAAAGCCTTAAATTAAGTTCAGATACATGTAAATATTATAACTTATCTCAATTAACCTCTGTTATTAAATTCTTTAAGAAAAATGGAGTTAGGGAAATAGTTTCTATCGGAGGCACTTCCCGTCCAGATTTTAAAAAAGTTAAAATAAATTTCTTTAATTTAAAAGTTCTTTGGAAGCTTTTTAGATCTGAAAAAAAAGGGGATGATGGTCTTTTTGTTATACTTAAAAATGAGTTTTTTAAAAAGGGCTTAGAAATGAAATCTTTACATTATTTCATGCCTGAACTTTTAGCTGAAAAAAAATGTTATACTAAGTTAAAACCCACTATGAAAGAAAAGAAATTTTTTGAAATTGGTAAGAAAGCTGCTAAGAAATTGGGAGATGCTGATATAGGGCAAGCAGTTATAACTCAAAATGAAAATATATTCTTAAGAGAAGATAGAGGTGGAACCGAGGCTATGCTTAAAAAGGCTGGAGCTATTATAAGAGGATTTTACCCTTCTAGAGAATTAGCTGATAAAGCTAAAGAAAGTTTTGTTCTTTTTAAAATGAAAAAAGATGATCAACTTGAAGAAATTGATATTCCTACGATAGGAATAAACACTATAAAACAATGCCATTCCGCTAATATAAAAGGGGTTGTTATTGAGGCTGGAAGTTCTTATATGATTGAAAAAGAAAAGATTATTAAGGAAGCTGATAAGCTTAATATATTTGTTGTTGGTATTTAAAAAAGCTCCGTAATGGAGCTTTTTTTTTAAACGGCTTCTGAAAACCGAATAAAACATTCCAAGAGATTTTGATCTTCTGGTTCTGCAGTTTCACCTAGATCATAATAAAAATTAGTACCTTCAGGGTTTATTGAGTTAGGATAAAAATCTATCCTCAACCCTTTATTCCCTCTGAAAAGTTCAAACGTAACTTCATCTTTAAGATTCAACGTTAACTCTTCTACAAATACTTTTTTGTTTTTGAAATCAACCAAATACTGTATGAGAGTTTTTTTTGTGACCTCATCGAAAATGTGAGCACATTGAAGCTTTGAGATTTCTATACCTATTGATGCAATGCCTTTGTCATAAGTTCCATAGATAAAAATTTGCTCTCTTTTGTAACTTTCAAATGAAAGCTCTATTCCAAAATCTTCAAGAAGTTTTACTTCTTCGCTATTAACATTCTCAGGTGAAAGATTAAAGTCTTTTGAAATTATATCTCTTATGAGAGACTCTAATTTTTCTTTTCTTTCATCATTGATTATAGATTTATCTATATAGACTCTTTTCATATTGTAAGATTTAATGGTTTTTAAATACTTTGTTATTAAACAGTAGAATCTTATTTTGCTCATGTCAAGAAAGAAAAAGCTGATGAATATTTCATCAGCTTTAATTTTTGTTAATAGCTTTTTGCTATGATAACTTTTTGATTAACTCTTCTATTGTTATAAATTTAATATCATCAGAGTTTCTCTTTTTAAATTCAATTAAACCTTCTTCTTTGAATTTTTTACCAATAACGGCTCTATATGGTAATCCTATTAAATCTGCATCACCAAATTTTTCACCAGCTCTTACATTTCGATCATCATATAAAACTTCTATATTTTTATGTGATAATTTTTTATATAACTCTTCTGCTTCTTTATTATTACCCTCGCCTAATAAAGATATTAAGTGAACTTTGTAAGGCGCTATATTTTTTGGTAGCATTAAACCTTTTTCATCATTAAATATTTCTGAAATAACTCCTAATAAACGAGAAACTCCAATTCCATAACATCCCATTATAATAGGTTTTTCTTTACCATCTTTATCCATAAATTTTGCATTGAATGCATCAGAATATTTTGTTCCTAACTTAAATATGTTTCCGACTTCACAAGCAGATACTTTTTCTAGCTTACTTTCATCACCATCTTTATAATTTTTAATATTTTCTGCTAGTGCATCTTTATCATCTATAAGCTCTTCGTTTAATGCTAAATTTGTGCCAGGAATTCTATAAATAGTATCCTCTCCTGCCGGAGTTAACGTTTGGAATTCATGGGAATATTTAGAAAAACTACCTCCTGAAGCGGCTGTTAATAAAGTTATGTCTCCGATACCACATCTTTCAAAAATTCTTTTGTATGCTTCTACAGCCCTTTCATAATACTTATCTAAATCTTCTTGAGATGGATGAAAAGAATATAAATCTTTCATCATAAACTCTCTTCCTCTCATAATACCAGATTTGGCTCTTGCTTCGTCTCTAAATTTACTCTGAAATTGATATAGATTTAAAGGCATATCCTTATAAGATGTTATAAATGAACTACCTAGAGGAGTTATTACTTCTTCGTGCGTTGGTCCTAAAGCTAAATCTTTGTTTCCACTACCTTTTAATTTAAATAAAACATCTAGCGTATCCCAACGATCAGTCTTATCCCAAAGTTCTCTTGGGTGTAACGCTGGCATTACTAATTCTTGTCCATCTATTTTATTTATTTCGTCTCGAATTATGTTTTCTATCTTTTTTAAAGAACGTAAACCTAATGGTAAAAAAGTATAAACACCTGCCATAACCTTTTGTATATAGCTTGCCCTTATTAAAAGTTGAGCGTTTTTAGATGGTTCGTTTTTAATATTTTCTTTTATACTTTTTTGTAATAATTGACTCTGTCTCATTTTATTTTCCTTTACTATATTTATTAATCAAAACTTTATTAATGGATTTTGCACCATTATTGCATGATAAACTACACCCTCACGGGAGATAAATTGTAAAAGTTTTGTATTTTAATATAGTTCATGGTAAATATTCCTATAGTTCTTCTTTAATTGTACCTTGCTCGTCTTTATAACGGAAAGTAATTCTTCCTTTACTTAAGTCGTAAGGTGTCATTTCTACGTTTACAACGTCACCAACAAGGACCCAGATTCTGAACTTTCTCATTTTTCCAGCTGTGTGAGCTGTGATAACGTGTCCATTTTCTAGTTCTACTTTGAACATAGTGTTAGGTAGTTTTTCTATTACTTTACCTTTTATTTCGATTAGATCTTCTTTAGCCATTTTTTACTCCATCTTTTCCACATAAAATTGCAGAATTTTAAAATAATAAAAGTTCAGTCATGTATTGTTTATACACTCCCTAGAACTTTTAATTTTATTCCACAATTTTCTGAAGAAAAATCTGGGTAAAAATTGATTTAAACTTCTTCATTGCAGAACTAATATGTTTTTCATTTGATTATTTTTTATAATTGTTTATTATTTTAATAATTAAAAGCTTAGTGTCAAGAATAAAGCTAAAACAAAAGGATAGATTAATATTATGACTTATTTGAACTATTTTCAGTTTGATGATGATCCGTTTTTAAATACTGGAGAGCCTAAGTATAAATTTAGAATTAAAAAACAATGGAAAGTTTTTAAAAAAATCTTAGACATATGTTATGTGGATCATAAAGTATCTTTTGTTTATGGTAAAGAAGGTGTTGGTAAAACCTTTGTCGCGAATGAACTGAAAAAGATCTTAGAAAAGTCTAAAAGTGTTACTATGTATAATTCTAAATCCTCTAAAAACTTAGAGGAAACAATCAAAAATTCTCTTAAAAAATCAAACTCTATAGGTAAGAAATTAGTTTTTATAATAGATGAATACGAAGATCTTTTAAAGACTGAGAAAGACTTTTTAGAAAAAAATATTTCGGATAAATTTTTAAAGAAAAATAATTTGAACATTGTTATTTTTTCTAAAGAACCTATTGGATATATTTGGGAAAGAGATAAGCTTACAAAAACTAGGTTTAAAATATCTTCAATGGGAATGTTTGAAGGTTACTCTTATACAAATTATATGATTGAAAAAAGTAAATCTTTAAATAGCTGGAGAAAGAGATTTCCAAAATGGTTTGTTTTATTAATTTCTGCAATGTCTAACGGAAGAGTTAAGTTTGTTAATAGGCTTGCATCTGAGGCTATTAAAAATGCATATAAAAAGAAGAGACATAGAGCTTCTGTTCGAGGACTACTAGGATATTTCTCTGAGGATACTAGAATTTTAAGAACAAATCTTTCCGAGAGATTTAAGCAACTATTTATTATAATAACATCATTCTTTTTACTTATAGAAATGCATTCTATTATGAAGGATAAACTTTATAAACAAAAAGTTTTTAATATAACCCAAGAAATAGATAGTGAGTTTAACCTTGAAGAAGAAATAAATCAAGAGATTGAAAAGATTGAAAAAATCGAAAAGAAAAAAACTGCTAAAAAATCCCCTGTTAAAAAGATTATTAAGAAAGAGGTTGTTAAAAGGACTGCTACTAGAAAACAAATCTCTGAAACTAATGGAGATGTATATGTTTTAGTTCAATCCGGCGATAGCTTTGGTAAAATAGCTAAAGAAATGAAATTGTCTTCGAATAAATTAAAAGAACTTAATGGTCAAATTTCAAATGTTGGAAACATAAGCATAGGTCAAAAAATTTATATAAAGAGAAATTCAACAATAGATAAAATCAAAAAAGAAGAAGAGTAAAAACTCTTCTTTTTTTATAGTGAGAATTCATCTAAGAAATCTATTAAATCCTGCATATGATCTGGCGTTGGAGCCTTAAACTTCATTCTTTTTCCAGTAGTTGGATGAGTAAATTCTAATTTATAAGCATGAAGCATTTGACCATCTAAAGCTTTTAGGTAATCCTGAACTTCTTTATTTTTAACAGTTATTATATTACTCTTTTTACCTTTATAAACAGGGTCTCCAATTAATGGATTTTTCTTGAATTGCATATGAACTCTGATTTGGTGTGTTCTACCTGTTTCCAGTTTGAATTTCATTAGAGAAATTGGAGGTAAATCTTGATTTTGGAAAACTCCCATTGTTTCATAATTAGTGATAGCTTTTTTACCAACATCTTTTCCACAAACAGTCATTTGCTGTCTTTTAATTCTATCTCTGTTTATATTTGTTTCCACTCTACCTTCAATAGGATTTGGGATACCCCAAACAAGAGATTTATATTCTCTATCTATGGAATGATCTGAGAATTGTTTAGTAAGAGATAAATACGCTTCATTTGTTTTAGCAACAACCAGAAGACCTGAGGTGTCTTTATCTATTCTGTGAACTATTCCTGGACGAGTATTTCCTCCATCACTAGCTAGCTTTCCTTTTGTGTGGTGCAATAAAGCATTAACTAATGTTCCGGACGTATTGCCAGCTCCAATATGAACCACCATTCCTTGAGGTTTATTTACAACTATAACATCTTCATCTTCATAAACTACATCAACAGGGATATCCTCTGGCTTAAGAGTTAATTCTTCTTCCTTTGGGATTTCAATACAAATAATATCACCAGTTTTCACTGACAATTTATTTGTTATTTTTTCATTAGATGATTTTATTTCTACTAAATTTTCTTTTATTAGATTTTGAACTTTACCTCTAGAAATTTCTAATTTTTCAGCTAGGAATTTATCTAATCTTTGACCATTGCTTTCTTCTAATACTTCTACTTCTTTTCTATCTGACAAAATTCACCTCTACATACGAATAATCTTTTCCTGAAAGTTCTAACATTATTGAGAATCTTTTATTTTCTTTTGGTTGAATGATTTTATCACCCATATTTTTAGATATGAAATCTACAACTTGATTATTATCATCAAATGTTTCCAATTTGATTGGAGGGAATTTAATTCTAAAATCAGATGTGTTTTCAACTGATCCCTTGATAAGAAGGAACTTTCTATTTCCTTTAGTAACAAGGTTAATAGGTGGAATTAATTTTATGTTAAGATGTTTTTTAGCCATGCTAACATCTTTTGTTGTATCTGCTTCTACTATTTCATTATTGCTATTATCAAATGTTGGTGCTTTTTCTCCTATAGAGATTAAAAGAACTAGAGAAGCTGATATAAGAATTATAAATAATAGGCTTCTTGGCTTAAGTAATGCTTTGAAGATATTTGATAAGAACTCTTGGAATGCAGTTAGTAATAAAAGTAGCATTCCGAAAATTGTTTTTTTATCTTTATGAATATCTTTTTCTGAAACAACTTCTTTATGTAACGGAGCTGAATCCATCTCCACTTCGACTTCATCATCTTCTATAATAATCTTTTCTTCTGAAGAATTTTTTATTTCTGCTTTTTCTTCAACAATATCTTTTACAGGTTCTTCATCTTTTGATAGAAGCACAGATGTTTCTTCTTCCCATTCATGATTACAAATAGAGCATGAAAGAGTAGTGGATTTTTCATCCTTATTTATTAATTTTTTTGGTAAATCGAAATCTGTTCCGCATTTTGGACAATGTATAATCATATCTTGACCCTCACAATTCCTTTTCCACTTTTTCTCTCTCTTATTAAATAATACATTTTTATTGTCTATTTTTCAACTTTTTTTATAAAAAAATAATAAAGTATTGAAAAGAATCCAAAGATTGAATATAATTTGTTTTATGGAAAATAATGTAGGTAAAAAACAAAATATAATAAATCTTCGAAATGTAGGTATGAGATACGGCAATAATCCTGAGGTTTTGTCGGATGTTGACCTTAATATAGACAAGGGAGATTTCTATTTCTTAAAAGGTCCTTCTGGTTCTGGAAAGACATCTTTATTGAAACTAATATATCTTGATCACAAAGCTGTTAGAGGTGAAGTTAAAATTCTTGGACACAATGTTGACTCTCTTAGCAGAAATAGTTTAGCCAATATTAGGAAAAGAATTGGCGTAGTTTTCCAAGATTATATGTTATTAAATCACTTAACTGTTTTTGATAATGTAGCCCTTCCTTTAAGAATTTTGGGTAAATCAGAATCTTATATTCAAAAGCATGTTACTGAGATGTTAAATTGGATTGATATGGGGCAACATATGCAGACTACTCCTAATGCATTATCTGGAGGACAACAACAAAGAGTTGCCATCGCTAGAGCTGTTATTCATAATCCTGATATACTTATAGCCGACGAACCTACTGGTAGTGTTGAT
This sequence comes from Alphaproteobacteria bacterium, assembly GCA_025210155.1. Classification (NCBI taxonomy): domain Bacteria; kingdom Pseudomonadati; phylum Pseudomonadota; class Alphaproteobacteria; species Alphaproteobacteria bacterium. Next base: position 21,704 of record JAOASE010000006.1, read on the forward strand.
GATGCTATAGCTTTAAAACTTTTATATTTATTCATTGAATTGAACAAGAGAGGTACTACTGTTATTTTATCTACTCACAACAAACAACTTATGGAAAAATTTGGATATCCTGTAATTGAACTTAAAAATGGAGGGTTAAAACAACATGTATAAAAAAATCTCTTCATTAAATAAGTTCAAAGATAACTTTTTTGCAGGAGAAATAGATAATAACTTTATTTCTTTCATAAGTGCATTCATAGTATTTCTTATGATTTTGTTTTCTAGTTTAATATTCTCTATAAATTCTATTTTTGGGAATTGGCAAGATAACCTTTCAAGAAATTTTACAATACAAGTTCTACCTTATTATAAAACTGTTTCAGGTGAAAATAAAATAAGTAGTAAGGATGTTGAAAAAAGAACATCATCTCTTATAGATCAGCTTGATAAGTTAAAAGGTATTAAGTCTGTTAAAATACAAAAAAGCGAAGATTCCGTTAAAAATCTAAAAAAATTATTAGGCGGAAATTCTGTTAATATAGATAAAGTTCCTTTACCTATAATAGTAAATATAGAAACAAGTGAGTTTATAGATATTTCTACAAAAGATATAGAAAGAGCTACTAAAAAGATAGATGGGGTTAAGATTTTTGATAATAGATCTTGGGTTAAAGAGTTTGTTGACTTCGCCAGTATCATTAAAAATATATCTTACTTTATTATAGCTACGTTGCTATTAACATCTATTGTTGTTGTCTTCTACTTTACGAAATCATTCCTTAAAACTCAGAGGAAGGTTGTTAAAATAGCCCATATAGTTGGTGCCCATGATAATTTCATAGCAAATGCATTTTCTAACAGAATATTATTTTTAAGTGCTACAGGTGCTATCTTTGGAACTATAGTTTCTATATTACTTCTCATTGTTCTTAAATATATGTTTGCTGGAATACAAACTATAACTACTATGGAAGTTTCTATATCTATGTTTGGGTGGTTATGTATACTTTCTATTCCTTTCGTGGTATCATTCCTATTCCAAAGGGTTGCAAATAGAACTATTTTGCGTTATCTTGTTAGACAAGATTAATTTTAACTACTTAAGGACTTTTTATGAGACATCATAAAAGACATAAATCTAGCTTTATAAAGGATATGTTCAAACTTTTTATGGTTATGATGTTCTTTTATCTTGCTGGCTTTTCTTATTTTGTTAAATCTATGCCCTTCTCTAGAGATGAATTAAGACCTAGCAATGATTACGATGCTATAATTGTTTTTACGGGAGAAGGTGAAAGAATTGCAGAGGGACTTAAGCTTTATTATAATAATGTTTCTAAAAATTTATTTATAAGTGGTGTATTTAAAGATTTACCTATTAAATATTTCTTTAAAATGAAAAATGATGAGGCTGACTTTGATAAGCTTGATACTATTGGCATAGACTATGATAATTTTGCAAAGAATACTATTGATAATATAGTTTCTACTAAGCTTTATACTAGCACAGAAGGATTTAATAAAATTATCCTTATAACATCATTCTATCACATGCCAAGAGTTAAGTTTTTAATGAGTAGATTTGCATCAGATATTGAAGTTGTATATCATCCTGTATTCCCTAGAAATATATCTAGAAGCATTCTTGATAAAGAATTTTTAGAGATTTCATTGCTTGAATATAACAAAATCTTAACATATATAATATGGGAAATTCTTGGCATAGAAAATGAAAACTTGAAAGACTAATTCTTTTGTTTTAAAATCTCACAAATATTTAATTTAATTTTACGGAGGAAGCATGAACTTCTTAAGATCTATATTTTTTAATGTATACTTTTTTATAATAACTACCCTATTCTGCTCTTTGGGATTGGCTTTTATTTGGATGCCTACATCTTTTATTCTTAAAATTGCATATACTTGGAGTTGGATGACTCAGCTAGGTCTTAGATTATTCCTTAATATAAAGATTAATATAAATGATGAGGCCGGACTAGATAATATGAGAGACGGAAGCTATATAGTTGCGTCTAAACATCAATCTGCTTTAGAAACTATTATATTCTATACTATTTTTAGAAATCCCATATTTGTTTTAAAGAAAGAGTTAACTTATATTCCTATCTTTGGTATTCTTGCTTGGAAAATACATATTTCTGTTGATAGAGGAAATAGAAAGGCTATGAGCGGGATATTAAAACAACTTCCTAGAGCTATTAAAAGAAAAAGAAAGATTATTATATTTCCTGAAGGCACTAGAAATAAAGTTGGTATGAAAAAAGATAAAATAAAATATAAATCTGGCGTTTATTATATTGCTAAAAACAATCCTGACTTAAAAATACTTCCTGTTAACATTAATACTGGTGAGGTATGGGGTAAAAAAGCATTTGTTAAGAAGTCTGGAGCGGTTAATATAAACATATACAAACCTTTTAAAGCTTCTGATATGAAAAATAAAAAGCTCTTTCTAGAAGAGCTTAAAAATGCTGTTGAAAAATAATATTATTACTGATTATTTACATCAGAGTTCTCTGTTATATATGCATCCATCTTCGTATTGGCAGCTTCTAATGCCTTAAATAACTCTGTAAAAGTAGAATTTTCGGCAAATGAAGTTTTATATAAAGTTTTATTTGCTAATCCTTTATCATTAACTGAACCATCTAAATTTTTCAAACTACTAGCCTTGCTTATCACTAGAGAATTAAATCTATGATCATCCGTACTAGTATCAAGATAGAAAATTCCTGATGCATCGGTAGTTACCCTTCCGTTTGTATATAATATATCGCCAAATATCATATGAACATCTGCATGATTTGCATCGACATTATTTGCCCTAACATAACCTGATATTTCGAATCCATGATTTGGCTGTAGTGTAAGATCTCCTCCTATCATAAATCTTTCCGTTGTCACACCTTGAGCATATACTACACTGGCAGATGACGATTCTGCTTCTCCATAGAAATATATATCTCCATTTATAACCGGTGTATTTGAACTATCTAAGGTAAGCACATGGTTATTTAAGTCATCACCATATGCTGGAAAAGTCATGACATCTGTATATAAATTTCTAAATTGAAAACTTTTTAATCCATCGTCTTTAGATAAAATTAATTCATCTGCTTCTATTGGACTTCGAATATCCATATAATTAGATACTATATATTTTGAACTCATAGCTCTTAAATTTTCTATATTCTTAAGAGACATAAACATATTTGTTGTCATTTTATTGAAATCTTCTTGGTCTGTATATTTTTTAGCAATGAAATTACCTGCCTTAGTATTACTTGAGAATAATATTGCAACGTCATTTTCTGATATATCATCTGTTAGATTAAAACCACTTGGATTCCAATCACTTAAATCAGATTCCCATCCAAACCCCATAATCTTATCTGCCTCTACATAAGCCCCGTAAGAACCTAATTCCTTTACGATAGCAGATGCTTTTTTACTCTTTATTTGAGCAGAAGGATTTTCTCCTATTATAAGCGCTTCAATACTTTGAGTACTTTCAGTCGATACCACTCTTAGATATATAGCATAAGATTTGTCTAAAACATTTGTTGATGATGCCTCAAATATACCATGCTTATTTAAAATTTCTTCTGTCATTATATTTCCGCATTCAGAAGGACCCAAAACAACACTTATATCTGAAAGGCTCACCTTGCAAACATCTTTGCTTGAAGATGAAATGTTTTCTAATATGTCTGACTTATACTCGCCAACAAACCCCTCTACTGATTTATATAATTTCAACATATCTTTAACTATTAGAATATTCTCAGATAACTCTATTTGTTTTTTAGATTGGGCTTGAATGATTGGAAGAATTATAACTAGAACTGTAACCATTAGGATCATTTCTAGTAACATTCCACCTTTTTGATTTCTTTTTTTATTTTTCATAAATTCCTCTTGAGTAAAACTTTAATTAATTAGAAGAAGCTGTAACCGGAACATATAGTTCCTACACTTCCAAAGGTATCTGGGGATCCGCAATATTCTGCTAACATACTTCCACAGAAAACAGAATCTGATGAACCTGCTCCAGAAGGATATATATCTGGACAAGTAGCTTCAATATCACTTCTTCTTCCTCCACTTTTAGAACATATATCGCATATGTAATCTCTAGTCTTTGCAGAGGTATTTCTAAAACTTGTTATAAGATTATTTACTTTATTATTAAAATCCTCTCCTTTAACTTGGATAGAATCTGCATTTAAAATACCGTCTAAACCAATAATAACTTGATTAGATCCATATTTTCTAAGACTTGTGGTTCTTATAATATTGGCATTAAGAGAATTCGTTGTAAATGTTCCATTAGCTCTAAACTCTGTAGAATTTATATCTGGAGTATTTCCATTTGGTATTAAGTTAGCTATGTACAATTCGTTAGCTGAAAATCTTTCAGAAACATTTAGCCTTTCGAATATTCCTATACCTTTCTTATCACTAATCTCTCCGGAACCGACTGAAGATCCTGACAAAACTAATTCCTCTACATTTATTGTAGAGCCATTTGATGCTAGAGTTATTTGATCATTACTTTGAATTGAATTTAAGCTAACAGTATACCCACCTGAAGATGTAGCATCATCTCCATCATTAATATCTTTATCTAAGTCTAACTCACCTCTAAGAAGAAGATAATCTCTTATGGATAAAATACCGTTTCCATCTCCATTAAATGATATTTCATTCGCAATATCTATGCTATCTATAAGAGCCTCTTCAGATAAAGATATGCCTTCATTACCTATTGCAGATGCTGCAGAATCATAAACTACTTGAGTTATACATTCTCTATCAGCTGAAACTGTATTACCTTGAGCATCTTCTTTTGTATTGCAAATAGATGATTGTGAGTTATCTGTCCACTTTCTACACTTACACAAGTCTTTGCTAATCTCTGCTCCAGCCGGTCTTGATGCCCCACCTACGTAGCTAGCGCCTGACTTACTTATGATTTGATCAACATCTAATTCTTTAACATGTTTAACGTCATTGAAATTCATATCTATATATGTTTCCATATCATTTTTACTTGTATCTAATCTATTTAGAAAACTGTTGTATTCTTTTATAACATTGTTATCTATCACTAAAACTATCTTTGGTTGGTCTGCATTAAATGTTATGTTTGGAAAGTCTGATGTAGGCCTTCTCCAGTAACCAGAAATACTATAAATATTGTTATCATCTCCATCATAATAGGCAAAGTTTGCACCCGCCATAGAAGCTATTTTTCTTAAAGCTTCATAAGAAAACACATCATCAGAATTCATAAATAATTCCTTATTAATATCTAAGAATGCAGTAACAGATAATCTTTTAGGGCAAGCATCTTCCAATGCAGCCGTACAACCTTCTACCTTTTCATTATGATATTTTTCTGAAGTTAAATAATATCTTCTTAAACTAAAATATTTTTGTAATATCGTATCTGTATTACTAGTTAAACCATAATTACTAAGGTTTAAATCAGATTCGTTCTTTGCTCCATTACTTGTGGTTTGGAAGCTTTCTTTGTTAACGATAGTATAGTTAATTAAAACATCTTCTAACTCCTTTAATTTTTGAGCTATTAAAGTTTGTTTAACTTTTTGAGTTTGACCATCTATCATTGAATATATGAATGGCATAAGAATTAAGAGAGCTCCTATTGCTAGAATTATCTCTAACACATTCATACCTTTTTGATTTCTTTTTCTATTGTTAATATTCATAATATATCTATCCTATAAATTATTTATTTCCAATAATCACTATTTATTGATGTTACTGCATTTTTTAAATTTCTTATAGATGTACTCATACTAGACATTGAAGAACTTCCTTCAAGACTTCTTATCTCATCTCTTATTGTAACAATTTCAGCTCTTGTAAGTGGGCAGTTTTCATCATAAACAGATTCTTGAAGTCTATCTTTTTCAAAACAAAAATGCGCGTATTGCATTGCTTTTTGCATATCATAAAGGGCGTTGAATACTGCGGATGCTTTACAATTATTTGCTACCGGGCAATCTGATGAATAAATAGCATTAGTCAATGTAAATACATTTACTCTAGATGACACATCTAAATTTATATCTTGTACCATGTTAGTATCTCCACCTGGATTTAATCTGGCTACCTCTTGTATATCCAACTGATCTTTATCACTATCAAAATCAAGAGTTGATGTATCTTGAATTACAATACCAACTTGCCCACCACCTAATTCTAAAGCGTTTACACCAGATATTGTTATATTATTATCTGTAGGACCTGATCCTACTAGCTTTATAAGAGCGTCCTCTGAATTAGTTGAGTAACCACCTAAATTTTCAACACCTATATCCGAGAAAGTCGTTGAGTTTTCATCTTCTGCCATGGTTAAGTTCTCTATATACATAGGAGATGATGAACCTAGACTTAAATCTTCAACCGCTATTTCTTTATCTATAGATATATCTTCGAAAAATCCGCCTTCAAAAGTTAGATTTTGAGTTATGATATGACCTAGATTTAAGTTTTGAAGAGAACTTATAGTTACAGGATCTTCAGCTTGATTTTCTATAGTTTTAACAGGTTGAACTGATGTGCCTATTGTACTTGAACTGCTTAAAGATCCCGTTGAAATTGTTTCAAAATAACTTGTTTCTGAAATCGTTCCATCTATAGTTATTTTTTCAACATTCGCAGTATAAACATCATATAAATTGTTGTCATCTCTTTGCTCTGATGTACTGAAATTTAAATTAACTAACATAGTATTTTCAATACCATTATCAGATGATGTTTTATCTTTATATAAGAATTCACTTACAACAACATCTCCGTCAGAAAGAGCTACCATTATGAATTCGTTTTCTCCATCTGTATATGTAGCTGAATTTATAGCATTATAGATATCCTTTGGCACTTGAAATAAACTTCCTGAGGAAGAAGCTACACATACGTCTCTAATATAATCTGTTGCATCCGCACAACTTCCGCCACCTACAGGAGATGTTCTAACGACTGCCGCTGAGAAACCGATTCTATTAACGATTCTTTTTAATCTTAATTTTGATAGATCTCCTTTTGTTACTATCAAGTAACCTCTTGTTAAAAGTCCGTTTGTAGTATCTTTATCTAAAATCAAATGATATGTTTGACCCAAACTGTTTCCATTAAGAATACCTTCTATATTTTCTTTTTTTATTCCGTATCCTGAAAGAACACTAAGATTGTCATCATCGCCAACAGATCCAGTTCCAACATAAATAGTCGAACCTTCTGATATTACAAAACTACCATCTTTTTCTTTATCTTTATTTGCAGATAAATAATTACTAGCAGATTCTCTGATTAAATTTATTTGGCTGGCAATTGCCTGCTCTTCTAATTTTTTATTTCTTTCTTGAATAGCTCCCATTAACATAGGTAGAACTATGATAAACAATGCAATACCTAATAGCATTTCTAGTACAACAGAGCCGTTTTGATTTGATTTTAAATTTCTCAAAGAAGTCTCTCCTTATAAATTTCTCTCCTATGAATTATAGCAAAATTTTTAAAGTTATGAAAGCTTTTTATTGAAAGTTTTTCTAAATATGGTATAATGTTTTTATATTAATTTTGGAGGAATTTATGAAACATAAGATGAAACACAAAAGAATTTTTATATTTGCTTTAATATTGTTTGTTGCTGGATTGATGGGATATACAATTAGCCAACATACTATGAAAACAAATTTACAAACTGAAAAATCTAATATTGTGAAAAACTACGTAGCCACCATTTCTGTTTATAATGAAATATTTAATGAAGCCAAAGGTGTTATAGCGAGTAGCGATGAAGAGTTTGAAAAATTTTCAAAACTTAATGAAAAAGTAAATACTGTTAACCTAGATAATTTTGATAGTGTTTATGATTTGCAAATAGAATTATTTAGTGAATTTTTTACATTTGTTCAAGCTAATAAAAACATTATATTTAATGAAAAAAGTTCTAAGGAATATTTATTTGATGACTTTAGAAAAAGAAAAGATTATTTCTTTATAGTTTCTAACTCTTATCAAGAGATGTTGAAAGATGCATAAAATTTTCTGGGGTTAATTCTTCTGCTCTTGCGGAAATTTTAACTCCTTTTTTTTGCCAATTTTCTATGACTTCAATTGAATTTTCATGAATTTTCTTTAGAGAAGATTTAATAGTTTTTCTTCTTTGGTTGAATGCTTGTTTTACAATTTCTTCTACTGATTTAAAATTGAAGTTTTTAGATTCTTTAAATGGAATAAATTGAAGAACTATTGTATCTACTTTTGGTGCAGGTGTAAATGATCCCGCTCCTATATTAAATTGCTTTTGAACATTACAAAGTAATTGAGATAGTATTGATATACGACCATATTGTTTTGTTTTAATTGATGCTTTTATTCTATCGGCAACTTCCTTTTGGAATATAAGTGTCATTCCATCAATTAATTTATCTTTATGAATAAGTTCCAACCACTTTACTAGAAGATGAACAGAGATATTGAATGGTAGATTAGATGCTATTAAAAATTTTTCATCATTTGGGCAATGTTCTTTTTTTAAAACTTCATAATCTATTTTCATAGCATCTCCTTCTATTATTTCTAATCTATTAGGGTATGCTTTTTGAAGTTCTTTTTGAAGAGGAATTATATCTTTATCAAAATCTATTACTATTACTTTTTTTGCACCGTTATTTAATAATGAACGAGTTATTCCTCCTGGCCCACCACCTATTTCAACAACTACGGCATCTTTTAATCCTCTTGCTGATTTTGCAAATCTGTCGGTGATATTTAAATCAAGCAAGAAGTTTTGACCTAAAGATTTTTTAGGTTCTATGCCGTGCTTTTTAAGCATATCTGCTACTGATGGCAGATTATCATAATAGTGTTTTTCCATGAGTTGAGGATATAATGCTTAAATTAAAAATGCAAGAGTGGATTTTTATAAAATAAAATTCCCGCCGTTGTTGGCAAGGAATTCTATATTAAATTTTAAGCTTCTTTCTTAACACGCTAGTTTCAGTATGTATTTGATAAGCTCCTGCATTGATGTCTTTTGAAGCTTTTTCCCAAGTTACAGAAGAAAAATCCGGAGAGATATCCGAAGCATATACTTTACATACAAATTCATTATCTAATGTGTATACTAAACTATGAAATCTATAATGCTTTATTCTGAAATTATTTTTTGAAAGTTCTGTTTTTATAGGTTCTTCTAAAAAAGATTCATTTAAGTCCATGTTTAAAAATTTTAGGTTTATTACATGCTATATTTCTGAAAATACTTTGTCAATATAAATAAAAGCCCCGCGATTGCAGGGCTTTATTTTTTGGAATTTGTTAGAAATTATCTTTTTCTACCATTTCCGTTTCTTCTGTCTCTACCATTATCTTGGTTTTCGAAGTCTTTTTTGTTAAGTTTTTGACCTACTCTTTTCATAGATACTTTAACTTTACCTCTATCCATTCCAAGAACTACAACTTTAACAACTTGACCAACTTTAATTGCGTCTTCGATGTTTTCAGTTCTTTCGTCTGAAATTTCAGAAATATGTAAGAAACCATCTTTACCTGGCATTAGGTTAACAAATGCACCGAAAGGTTTCATATCTACAACTTCACCGTCATAAACTTCACCAAATTCAGGTTCTTTAACGATACCTTCTATTATAGCTTTTGCTTTTTCAATATTTTCTGAAGAACCAGCTATAACTACTGTACCAGTTTTACCTTCTTCTTTTATTTCAATTTTAGTATCTGTTTCTGCTGTAATTTCTTTAATTACTTTACCACCAGAACCGATTACGTCTTTAATCTTAGATGCGTCGATTTCGATTGTAGCTATTTGAGGAGCTTCAGCAGAAAGTTCTTTTCTTGGGGCTTTGATAGCTTTAGCCATTTGTTTTAAGATATGAATTCTTCCATCTTTTGCTTGTTCTAAAGCTTGTTCCATAATATCAAATGTAATTGATGTAATTTTCAAGTCCATTTGAAGAGATGTAATACCTTTTTTAGTACCAGCTACTTTAAAGTCCATATCTCCCAGGTGATCTTCGTCACCCATAATATCTGAAAGAACTGCGAATTCTTTACCTTCTTTGATTAGACCCATTGCAATACCAGATACTGCATCTTTAACTGGAACACCAGCGTCCATCATAGCTAAACTTGCACCACAAGTAGTTGCCATAGATGAAGAACCATTAGATTCTGTTACATCTGAAAGAACTCTTATTGTATAAGGGAATTCTTCATGAGATGGCATCATTGGGTTGTTAGCTCTAAACGCTAATTTACCGTGACCAATTTCTCTTCTACCGGCTCTACCAAGCCTTCCACATTCACCTACTGAGAATGGAGGGAAGTTATAGTGAAGCATAAATCTATCAAAAGAAACTCCATCTAGGCTATCGATTAATTGTTCGTCATCTTTAACACCTAGAGTAGTTGAAACTAATGCTTGAGTTTCACCTCTTGTGAATAATGCTGAACCGTGGTTTTTAGATAAAACGCCAACTTCACATTCGATAGGTCTGATTTCAGTTGTTTTTCTTCCGTCGATTCTTTTACCTGTTTTTAAAATAGATTGTCTAACAACATTTGCTTCTAGTTCATGGAAAGCATTTGATAGGCAAGACCATCTTTGTCTTTTTTCTTTCATTTTAGCTTCGAATTCAGCTACTGAAACTTTAGCCATTTCTTTTTGAAAATCAGCTTCAAAAGATTCTTTTAATTCATCTCTAACAGCGTCAACAGCAGCATATCTTTCTGCTTTAGTTTTGATAGAGAATGCTTTTTCAAGACCTTTTCTACATTTCTTTTCAACTTCTTTGAAAGCTTTAGTAGCGCATTCTGAATTATCTGCAACTTCCCATCTTTCGTTGTTAACTTCTTCAGCTAATTCGTTAATTCCTTGGATAACTGATTGGAAACCTTCGTGACCGAATTTAACAGCTGATAACATAGTTTTTTCATCTAAGTTTTGAGCTTCAGATTCAACCATTAGAACACCTTCTTTAGTACCAGCAACAACTAGGTCTAAATCTGAAGAAGACATTTCTGTATTAGTTGGATTTAATTTGAATTCACCATCAATTAAGGCAACTCTTGATCCACCGATTGGTCCCATGAATGGAATACCTGAAATTGATAAAGCTGCTGAAGCTGCAATCATAGCAACGATATCTGCTTGATTTTCTTTATCGTAGTTATAAGTTGTACAAATAATTTGTACTTCATTTTTATAACCTTCTGGGAATAGAGGTCTAATTGGTCTATCGATCAATCTTGAAACTAGAGTTTCGTGAGTTGATGGCATACCTTCTCTTCTATTGAAAGAACCTGGGATTTTACCAGATGCTGAGAATTTTTCTTGGTAGTGAACTGTAAGTGGGAAGAAATCTTGACCTTCTACAGCTTCTTTTTTACCTACAACAGTTGCTAGAACCATTGTTTCACCCAAAGTTGCCATTACAGCACCATGAGCTTGTCTTGCAATTTTACCAGTTTCTAAAACTAGTGTTTGATCTCCGAAAGGAATTTCCTTTCTGATTTCGTTGAACATTTTTGATTTTTTAGTAAACATTTTTTACCTTCGTTCTTTTACGAATTACCAACCTTTACAATAGCAAAAATTTATACGGAAATTCGTATTTTCATTAATTTATAGGAGGTATGAGATAATATCTTTTGTAGAAAGACTTTAAAAGTCATTAGTAAGATAGTTTGTTGCTTTTCACCCATTTTCAACGTAAGTCTTTGTGTAAAAAGGAATAAACTATCTTCTCATATTCCCAATTTCTTATTAATTTTATATTTATAATGGATAAATTGCAAGAAATTTGTTTTTTCTTATTATTTATGAGAAATAAAAACACCCTTTCAATTTAATGAAAAGGGTTTTTTAGCAAGACTAAAATATATTGACTTGCAATCGATAAGTGAAAAAATGCTCCAAAGGCAAAAGATAACATCATTATTCTACTAAGATCAAAAGCTTTTTTATTTATAACAAAGCTTCCATCTCCTGGAAGAAAAATAATCCCTCTAAATGCCATAAAACTCATAAAAGTTCCTATAGTTAATGATAGAAAGTATGTCATAAAGAAATCAAACTTTATATCTTCCTTCATAGGGAGAACCTGATTGAATGCAGACTCCGTTGTTTCAGGATTAGAAAATATACATAAAATGCAAAATACTATTAGGTACCCTAAGAAGAATAAGGAAAGAGCAATAAAAAATCTTTTTAAATTATTTAATCCGTCCGTTAATAAACTGTTCATAAGTAAATAGGTTTAAAGTTTTTATTAGCGATAAGACTAATCATATAATCAATTTTGTCAATGGAATTTTTTCCTACATATAATAGTTGAAAAAGTTTTGTTCTTAATATATTCTACTCCCTATGGAAAAGGTTAGTGAAAATAAGCCTCATTATGTTGGGCATAGACAAAGACTAAAAGAGAAACTTCTTGCTGTGGGTAAAGAAGGATTGTCTGATTATGAATTAATGGAATTACTCCTTATGCTTGCAATTCCTAGAATAGATGTTAAACCTTTAGCCAAAGAATTATTAGCAAAATTTGGATCTTATTCAAATGTTATTTATGCAGATGCTGCAGACCTTATTAAGGTAAAAGGAATTAAGGAAAATACTATAGCTGTTTTTAAAACGGTTGAAGCATCTATTGTTAAAACACTTGAAAGTGATATGAAAGAAAAGAATATTATTAATAATTGGGATAAGTTGATAAATTATTGTATGTCTAATGTTTCCAACAATAATATTGAGGAATTTAGGGTTCTTTATTTGAATACCAAGTTTCATTTGATAAGGGATGAGATGCAACAGAAAGGGACTATAAATTATGCAGCAGTTTACCCTCGTGAGATTGTTAAAAAGGCACTGGAATTAAATGCTCATAGTATTATTATGATACATAATCATCCATCTGGAGATCCTACTCCATCTATGGCTGATGTGGATATTACACAAAAAATTAAAAAAGCCTTATCTCCTCTTGGCATTGTTATGCATGACCATGTCATTTTTGCTAGAGGTGGGGATAATTATAGTTTTAAGGATAATGGAATTTTATAAACACAATCTTTTATTCGAATTTAAGGCAAAGTATCGATTGTAAAATTTTAATCATGTATTATTTATTAAAAAATATTAAATTAGGAGAAATTAAATGGGAGTTGATGTAAATTATCACATAATAGAAGAAGGAATTTCTAATGTTAGGGCATTGGTTTTTTCTAGAAATAAAGGAAAAGTTTTTCTGATAAAAAGAACTAAAAAAGATAGACCTGTTTATTGGACATATCCAGGAGGACATGTAGAAGATGGGGAAACAGTTCAGGAAACTTTGGAAAGAGAGATTTTAGAAGAACTTGGAATTAGAATTTGCAAAGTTGAACCATTTATGAACTATGAATTTGAGGATGGTTCTAAGCAGTTATTTTATACCTGTAAAGAAGCGGAAGAATTTGAAAGAGTAGAACCTACTGGACCTGAATTTACAACCCCAAGAGAGGATAATAAATTTGAAGTTCATGAAGTAGATTTAGAAGAAATAAAAAACTTAAATGTTCTTCCTGAAGAAATTACTGAAATGTTTTGTTTCAAATATGATTTAGATTAAAAATAAAAAGGAGCTTTAATAGCTCCTTTTCTTTATTATTTGTAAGAAGTTATTTTTTCTTACTTAGATTTGGTTTCATAGTTGGGAATGCTATGATATCTCTGATAGATTCGTTACCTGTGATAATCATGATAAGTCTATCAAGTCCGATACCTAGCCCACCTGTAGGAGGCATTCCGTATTCTAATGCAGCAATGAAATCTTCATCAAGATCTTCTGCTTCATCATTGAATTCTTTTTGAGCTACCTGAGCTTCCATTCTTTCTCTTTGGTCTCTTGGATCAGATAATTCAGAGTAAGCGTTAGAAACTTCCATACCACAAATTCTTGTTTCAAATCTTTCAACTAATCTTGGATGATCTCTGTGCTCTTTAGTTAAAGGAGAAACATCTTTTGGATAGTCCGTAACGTGAACTGGTTGAATTAACTTTGGCTCTACTAGCTCGAAGATTTCTTCAATAACTTGTCCCCAGTTCATGTTTTTATCAGTGTGAACTTCTAGTTCGTCAGCTATTTTACGAACATCTTCAACAGTCGATTCTAGAGAAATTTCTTTACCTAATTCTTCTTTGATTAGATCAAGCATTGTTGCCCTTCTGAATGGAGGTGTGAAATCTACTTCGTGTCCTGCAAATGAGCATTTGTAACTTCCGTGAACTGATTTAACTAAATGAGCTATTAGGTTTTCTGTTAGTTCCATCATATCGTTGTAGTCAGCGAATTGTTGATATATTTCCATCATTGTAAATTCTGGATTATGAGTTGTATCTATACCTTCGTTTCTGAACATACGACCAATTTCGAAAATTCTTTCAAATCCACCTATTGTTAGTCTTTTAAGGTGAAGCTCTGGAGCGATTCTCAAGAATAGGTCCATATCCAAAGCATTGTGGTGAGTAGTAAATGGTTTTGCTGCTGCTCCAGTTTGTTGTGTATGTAAAATTGGAGTTTCAACTTCCATGAAGTCTTTATCTCCTAAATATCTTCTAACTTCGCTTATGATTTTAGAACGGTTTCTCAAAGTCGCTCTACTATCTTCGTTCATGATTAAATCAAGATATCTTTGTCTGTATTTAATTTCAGTATCTTTTAAGCCGTGATATTTTTCTGGCAATGGTAATAAGTTTTTAGATAGAACTGTTAATTCTTTAACCCTAACTGTTAGTTCACCAGCTTGAGTTCTTGTTATAACACCTCTTACTCCAGCCCAGTCACCAACTGCTAAATTTTTCATTATAAATTGTTGATCTTCTGGAAGTTCTTTTTTATATGCGAAAACTTGGATTTTACCACTTTCGTCTCTAACGTCCATGAACATTCCTGAATTTCTATATGCGTAGATTCTACCAGCAACTATTACTTCATCTTCAGTTTGTGTATCAGCTTCTAGACCCTTATACTTGACTTGAAGTTCTCCAGCCTTATGCGTAGGCTTAAATATATGAGGGTATGCGTTGATACCTGCATCTTCTAGTTTTGCTAATTTTTCTAATTTTGATAGCTTTTGCTGATTGTAAACTTTTTCGTTGCTCATTTATGAATTCCTTCAATTAATTTTAGTCGTTAAAAACCCCTTATAATATAGGGATAAGAGAAATTATACTTATATAAAAAATAGATGTCAATGCTTTAAATAGTGTTTTTTGTAGGATATAGTTGAAAATACTTGACTTTTATGGCTGATAAGTTATTATGTTGGTAATTTCCGAGAACGTAGGTCTGAGTAGTAGGTCTTCAAAGCCTCCTAAGGATAAGGTACCTCGCCCGAATTAATGGGACTATCGGAAGAAGTCAATTTAGAGAAAAAGGCTTTTTGATTTTTAACAAATCAATTATTGTTTTATGATATATTTCATTTTGCACTGCCCTGCTCTCTATGCTTAAAATAAAGGAAAAGGCTATGACTAAAAGAATTCAAGCTAAACATAAAATCGACAGAAGACATGGTGTAAACCTTTGGGGTAGAGCTAAGTCACCAATCAACACTAGAGCTTATGCTCCAGGTGAACATGGTGCTATGAAAAAACCTCAAAAGTCTGACTTTGGTAAACAGCTTTATGCTAAACAACTTTTAAAAGGTTTCTACGGAAGTATCTCTGAAAAGAAATTCAGAAAATATTATGATGAAGCTGTTAGAAGAAAAGGTGATACTGCTGAAAACCTAATCGGTTTATTAGAATCTAGATTGGATGCTGTTGTTTATAGAGCAAAATTTGTACCTACAGTTTTCGCTGCTAGACAATTAGTTAACCACGCTCACGTTTTAGTGAACGGTAAAAAAGTAAACATCGCTTCTTACAATGTAAAACCAGGTGATGTAATTACTATTAGAGAAAAATCTAAAGGCATGAAACTTATCACTGAAGCTCTTGCTTCTAAAGAAAGAGAATGTCCAGAGTACATTAACTGTGATGAAAAGAAAATGGAAGCTACTTACGTTAAAGTACCTTCATTCGAAGAAGTTCCTTACGCTGTTGTTATGGAACCAAATCTAATCATCGAGTTCTACTCAAGATAGTATCGATTTTAAAACCCTCTGGAAACGGAGGGTTTTTATTTACAATGCTTTTTAAATATAAGTGGTTTTTCGTAAATAAACTCTTTAATTTTCAACCTTATTATGTTATAATTTTTGCATGGAAAAATACGACTTACATACTCCCGTTTTGATAAAAGAAATTATTGAAACTTTTGACCCTGTTGATAATGGGGTTTATATTGATTGCACATTTGGTGCCGGCGGATACACTAGAAGATTTTTAAAGAAATCTAAATGTAAAATCATAGCATTTGATAGAGATGAAAATGTTGCTGCTACAGCTAAAGAATTTAAGGAAGAATTTGGCGATAGATTTGAATTCTTTCAATTACCATTCTCAAAAATAGGTGAAGTTTTTGCTGAAGGAAAAATTAATAATGGTGAAAAAATTGATGGGATAATTTTTGACATCGGTGTTTCTTCTATGCAGATAGACCAAAAAGAAAGAGGCTTCTCTTTTAGATTTGAAGATGCTCCATTGGATATGAGAATGAGTAAAGAAATCAAAACTCCTGCGTGGGAAATTTTAAAAGATTTTTCTGCTAAAGAGTTGGCTGATATTTTTTATAATTTTGGAGATGAAAAAAATTCTTTTAGAATTGCTAATAGAATTGTTAAAATAAGAGAGGAAAAACCTTTTCAAAAAACAGGTGACCTTGTTAAATGCATTGAAGATGTTGTTGGGAAATTTAAATCCAAATCTTCTATACAAAGAGTGTTTCAATCTTTAAGAATTTTTGTTAATGATGAATTGGGTGAATTAAAAACAGCCTTATCTGCTACTAAAGAAATGGTAAAAAAAGATGGGATAGTTGGAGTTGTTACATTCCACTCTATTGAGGATAGAATTGTTAAGAATTTCTTTAAAGAAAATTCTAATTTGAAAACGTCTACAAATAGATATGCTCCCGTAGATTTCAACGAAGATGAAAAATTTGATTTTAAAATTATAGATAAACGTGGTATAGTTGCTAGTAGTGAAGAGTTAGAACATAATCCTAGATCTCATTCTGCAAGATTTAGATATGCTATTAGAAATTAAAATGATTTGGAGAGAGCTAAGTAAATGAAAGAAAATTTAAAAAAAGTATTAATATTGTGGAAGGACATAATTTTTCATCCGAATAAGATTCGTGGTGGTTTTTCTATATTTATATTTTTGATTATATTTCTTCTTGTTTATAGTATCCAATATCACATATCTGTTAACGCAACTAAAACTACAAGATTAAATGCTAAGATTAGAGATTTAGATACTCAATTAAAGATTTTAAAAACCGAGTTTGAATATCAAACTTCAAATCCTAGAATTGCTCATCTTTATGACTTATATTTAAAAGATGATTATCAAAACAAAAATAGAAAAATCTATATTGAACAATTAGAAATTAATTCCAAAGCTTTTGAATAAAATTGGGTATTTCATGAAGAGGAAGATTACTTTTAGAGAGAGACTTAATAAGATGCTAAACAAATGGTTTGAGCATAATACTTGGGTCTCTATTAATTACAAAAAAGAAATTCCTTCCTTTATAATAAACAGTGTCACTATAGATAAGAAAAAAGTTGATAGAGAACTTAGAATAAATGTTTTAATACTTGTTTCATTTTTGCTATTTGGTGGTATAATATACAGAGCTTTAAGCCTTTCTGTAGAAGTTAATAATCCATTTAAAAATTTATTTAAGAAAAAAATTGAGATTGCCAAGTCCACAACAAAAGATGAAAACTTAAGTAGAATTGATATTGTAGATAGAAAGGGGGTTGTTCTTGCTACAGACCTTCCTATTGAAGAACTTTATGCAAACCCTTCCATGATATTATTCCCTGAGAAAACGGCTAAAGCTATTAAAAAGATTTTTCCTGAGCTTAACGAGAACAAGCTACTTAAAAGATTTAAATCTGGGAAAAAATTTGTTTATGTTAAAAGAAAAATTTCTCCTGAAGAAAAGCAAGAGGTTTTGAAAATTGGAGATCCTGGACTTAACTTTATTAAGAGAAATTCACGATTCTATCCTCAAGGAAAGCAATTCTCTAAAATACTTGGAAGTACAGACATTGATAATAATGGTGTTAGTGGCATAGAAAAATATTTTAACGAAGCTATATTAAATACAAATAAAAATGAAAATATTAAGCTATCTGTTGATACGAATATTAATTATATGATTAGAAAGCATCTTCTTGATGCCATGGAGAGATTTTCTTCTAAAAATGCCGGTGCAATTCTTATGAAAAAAGATACAGGTGAAGTTATATCTATGGTTTCTCTTCCTGATTACCACCCTAAGAATGCTAAGAAATTTGTTAACAATCAATTGTATAATAATCATATGACTTTAAGTGTTTATGAAGCTGGCTCTATATTTAAAGTTTTCAACACTGCTATGGCTTTGGAAGAAGGCTTGTTTGATCTAGGTAGGACTTATGATACTAGAAAGCCTGTTAAAATAAAAGGCGCTACTATAAAAGATAAAAAGCCTCATGGAATTATCAACATACCTGAAGTACTTTCGTACTCTTCTAACGTTGGATCTGCTAGAATTGCACTAGAATTAGGAAGAGAGGTTCAGGAAGAAACTTTAAGAAAATTTCATTTGTTCGAAAGAAGTCCTTTAGAGATTCCTGAAGTTGGATTATCACTAACTCCTAAACCTTGGAATGAAGTTGCTACCGCTGTTCTTTCTTATGGATATGGTATGTCTGTTAGCCCTATCAATTTACTTTCAGCTTTCAACGCAACTATTAATGATGGATGCTATGTTAATCCAACACTGATAAATCTATCTGAAGAAGCGGAAGATATTGTTAGAAGAAATTGTGATAGAGTTATATCTGAAGAAAATTCAGAAATTATTAGAAAGAATTTGAGACTTGTTGTTCTTAATGGTACTGCTCAATTAGCAAAATCTGATAAAATTAAAATTGGTGGTAAGACAGGAACTTCATTTAAACAAGGTAATGGAGGATATTCTGAGGCAAAGATAACATTCTTTACGTCTGCTTTTCCAATTGAAAATCCTAAATACTCTTTATTAATTTTCTTCAATGATGTGAAAGCTGAAAAAATCAGAAAATGGTGTAACGACGCATCTTGTAATGCTGTTCCTGTTAGTAAGGATATTATTGAGGATATATATGAAATCCTAGACTAGTTTACCGTGCCTTTTGCTTTACTTAATTCCAATTATAACAAATTAAATTTATCCTATTTTTTACTTTCAAATTCCACATATTGTGATATAATATTTTTATTAAAAATTTAAGGAGAATTTTATGCTTTATAATTTATTTGCAAGCCACGATGGCATCTTTAACGTTCTTAGATATACATCATTTAGAGCTGGCGCTGCTTTAATAATTTCTATTATATTTTCACTAATACTAGGAAAGTATTTAATACCTGTTTTCAAAAAACTTCAAGGGCAAGGACAAACTATTAGAGAAGATGGGCCTCAAAGTCATTTATCTAAAAAAGGAACTCCTACAATGGGAGGATTTATATTTATAATTGCATTCCTTTTGAGTTCTATTTTATTTGCTGATTTAACTAATCCTTTTGTATGGATTGCTTTAGCTGTTACGGCTGGATTTTTCTTAGTTGGATTTGCTGATGATTACCTTGTTGTTAAGAAAAAGAGTTCTAAAGGTTTAAGTGCTAAATTAAGACTATTAATAGAATTTTTAATTGTTGGTTCTGCTGTTTATGCAATACAACAACTATTCCCTTTTAATTTACAAAATGAAGTGCTACTTCCATTCTTTAAAGACTTCTCTTTAGATCTTGGAATTTTCTTTATAGTATTTGCATGTGTTGTTGTTGTCGGCACTTCTAACGCTGTAAATATTACAGATGGATTAGATGGACTTGCCACTTTGATTTCTATAAATGTAATTTCTGTTTTAGCGATATTTGCATTCCTTTTAGGAAGGGTTGACTATTCTAATTATTTACATTTTCAATATATACCTTATGCGTCTGAGTTATTAATTCTATCATTTGCATTTATTGGTGGATTACTAGGATTTTATTGGTACAACTCTAAACCTGCTCAAATATTCATGGGGGACTGCGGTTCTTTGGCTATAGGTGGTTTCTTAGGTATTCTATCTGTTATGTTGAAGAGTGAATTTGTTTTAGCTATTGCTGGAGCTGTATTCATTGCTGAAATATCTTCATCTGTTATACAAAGAGTTTATTATAAGATAAGTAATGGTAAGAGAGTTTTTAAAATGGCTCCTTTACACCATCATTTTGAACTTTCAGGATGGGCTGAAGAAAAGATTGTGGCTAGATTTTGGATAATTTCTTTCCTATTCTGTATGATTGCTTTATTGAGTATAAAACTTAGATAAGTTGGATTAGTTCTGTAGGAGAGATAATGAGTTTTGAAATAGAAAGTATTGATATAAGAGACAAAATGAAAGAGAAGCTTCTTTCTTTTGATAAGGGGTTGTTAATTCCTGTTATAGCTCTTATGGTTATAGGCTTTCTTATGGCATTCTCAGCCTTTCCTTATAATGCTCAAAGAATTGGCGCCAATGGGTTTGCTCTTACTAAAAAATATTTAATATATGCTTTTGTATCTTGTATAGTAATGGCTATATTTTCTTTTTCAAATCAAAGAAGAATTAAAAGTTTAGGTATAATAGGTTTTATAGGGACTCTTGCCCTTCTTGTTTCTGTTTTTTTTATAGGAACCACTATTAAAGGTGGTACTAGATGGATTGATATAGGTATCACAACTATTCAACCATCTGAATTATTAAAACCATTTTATATTATTGTTAATGCTATTCTACTTGTTAGATTTAAGAAAAATATGAAAAAGAATAGAACTCTTCAAGCTAGAAAACTTGGAGTTCTTATACTTGCTCTATTCGGATTTATTGCTGGAAATATTATTATTCAACCGGACCTTGGTATGACACTTGTTTTCTTCGTTATATTTGCTTCTCAGGTTTTCATTGCAGGCTTTCCTTGGAAATATGTTATTGGATTTGCTGGTATCGGTGTGGGTATGATATTTTTGGCTTATAACACCCTACCCCATGTGCATAAAAGAATAAATACTTTCTTGTATCCAGAGCAATCAGATACTTATCAGATTGATAGTGCTTTGAGAACTATTAAAGCATCTGGATTCTTTTCATCTCCTGGAAATATATTGAAAAAGAATGTTCCCGATGTTCATACAGATTTCATTTTAGCAGCTATATTTGAAAATCTTGGAATTATTGGTGGAGTTGGAGTTCTTTGCCTGATACTTTGGATTGTTATTAAAGGATTTAAAGTGTGTAAAAAACGCCTAATAGATGATGACTTTGCATTATTTGTTGCATTCCCTATGATAATATTATTTCTAACGCAATGCTTGATTAATATTGGAGGTACTTTAAGATTAATACCTTCTAAAGGTGCTACTCTACCATTTGTATCTTATGGAGGTTCTTCATATTTATGTTTTGCAGTTGTGTTTGGGGTTTTAATAAGCTTAACTAGAAAATATAATTTTTAATACATTTTGTTGATAAGGATTTTAATATGAAAAATAAAAAAATAGTTTTTACTGCTGGTGGTACTGGCGGACATCTATTCCCTTCTGTTGCTGTTGCAAAGGAAATGAAAAAAGATGGTTATAGAGTATTTCTTATAACAGATAAAAGAGGTAAAGAGTTTACTGAAAAAGGGGTTTTTGAAAAAGTTATTTCTATACCTGCTGGGGGGATAGTTGGTAAATCTAAATTATTTAAAATAATGAGTTTGATGAAACTTGGATTTGGCTCTTTTATTTCATTTATTAAGCTTTTGTTTATGAGACCTAAAGTGATAGTTGGATTTGGCGGGTATACTACTGTGTCTGTTATATTGGCAGGATGGATATTAAGAAAGAAAGTTATAATACACTCTGCTGATTCTGTTATGGGATTATCTAATAAAATACTTTGTAGATTTGCAAATAAAATTTTGACCTCTTTCGAAAATGTAAAAGGCATTCCTGCTGGAAATAATAGTAAAATAGTTTTTACAGGACTTCCTCTTAGAGAAAATATTTTAAAACTTTCAGAAAGTAAAAAATATAAAGCTCCTTCAAAAGATGAAAAGATTAATATTATTATTACTGGAGGTTCTCAAGGATCTGCTGCCCTTGGTAAAGATTGTGCAATAGCTTTTTCTTTACTTGATGATGAAGTAAAATCTAGATTAAATATAAATCATCAGGTTAGAAAAGAAGATATTGATACTGTATTAGATATTTATGAAAATGCTGGATTATCTAAGAATATTAATTGCGAACCTTTCTTTGATAATATGTCTGAATTATATAAAGACTGCCATTTGTTTATTGGAAGAAGTGGTGCTTCTTCAGTAGTGGAAAATGCTTTGCTGGGTGTTCCTTCTATCTTCATACCTCTTTGGCATAAGGATAGACAGCAGTTCCTTAACGCTGAGCAGTTAACATCTGTCGGTGGAGCTCTTATGATAGAACCTAAAGAGTATTCTTCGGAAGTTTTAAAAAACATTCTTAACGAAGTTTTTGATGGTAAAAAACTTTTAGATATGAACAAGGCTTTATCTCAGGTTTCTATTAAGAATGGTAGCGTAGAAATACCTCTAGTTCTTAAGGAAGAATTTTAAAATTTGACTTTGTCATTTATCCTACTAATAATTATTATATGAATTAATTAAAAGGAGGTTTAAATGGATAAAAAATCAAATAATAAGAAAAAGTATACTCCAAAGAATTTTCAAAAAATGGATAAAACTAAAATGCTTTCTGGTGCTGTTTTAGTTTTATTTTTAACGTCTTCTGTACTTGGATATAAGTTATATAATGTTTCTTCTAATGAGATTGAAGTTACAGAGTGCTCTGGTGATTGCTTGGATAAACAATTAGAAGGCAAAAGATCTTTTGATGAAAAATCTCAAAGAAAGAATTCTTTTCTAGAACAAAAAGAAAGAATGCATAAGAAAGTGGCTCCTCATAGAGATTTTCATAGAAATGCTTTTGAAGAACTTTACGATGAAATGGAAAGAAACTTTGATGATATGGCCGGAAGTTTTGAAAGGTTTGCTGATAGATTTGAAGATGAATTTGTAGAACCTTTCGAAAAAGTTCAAGAGAGAAATAGATTTCTAAGAAGAAACTTTTCTATGAAAGATGATGCTGATAGCATAACTTATGTTGTGAGATTAAATGAAATTAACAAAGATATGGTCGATCTTTCAATAAAAAATGGTGTTCTAGTTATAAATGTAGAAAAGAAAATTGATGATGTTAAAAAAGACGAAGACTCTTACTCTAGAAGAGCTAGTTTTAATTCATATCATAAGGAGTTCTTACTACCTCAAAATGTAGATACTAAATCTGCTAGTGCTGTAATTGAAAATGATGAACTTAGAATATCTTTTAAAAAGAAAGTTAAAGATAAAAAAATTGAGATAAAATAAGAACATTATCTTAAGTAATTTAAATATAGTCTTCTTAAACGGAGGCTATATTTTTTACGTAAGTATTACCTTGAGTTTATTCTTGTTTTTTGAAAAGTTATAATTTATAATTGCTTAAATAAACGTTCAATTATATACAAGGAGAATTGTTATAAATACTTTTAATAGAAATCCTAAACAAAGAGATTTAGGGCCAAGAAGAAACGAACAAATTAGAGTTCCTTCTGTTCAAGTTATTGATAATAACGGTCAAAACTTAGGTGTTATACCTACTAAGCAAGCGTTAGATCTTGCTAAAGAAGCTGGATTAGATTTATTAGAAATTAATCCTAATTCTGAGACTCCAATTTGCAAAATTATGGATTATGGCAAGTGGAAATATGAAGAGAAGAAAAGAAAGAACGAAAATAAAAAGAAAACTAAAATTGTAGAAACTAAAGAATTACAATTTAGACCAAATATTGAAAAACATGACTTTGATACAAAAGTTAAAAGAGCTGTTAAATTCCTAGGTAAAGGAGATAAAGTGAAAGTTTCTCTTAGATTTAAAGGAAGAGAATTTGCTCATAAAGAAGAGGCTCAAAAAATATTTGATAACATCTTAGAAGAGTTAGGTGATTTAGCAACTTTAGATGTTAAACCAAAGTTTGAAGGAAGACAAATGATGATGATTTTAGCTCCAGGCGAAACATCTAAGGACTAATATCTTTCTTGTAAATGAATATTAAAAATAGGTTATTAATTTAACCTATTTTTTATTTTAGTAAATCATCTATTTCTTTTTTTGTAAGAGGATTTATATCTTCTATTGTTTTTTCGATGTTGAAATCTTTTATCTGCTTCTCTTCTGAAACTTTCTTTTCTGTTCTATGGGAAAAAGGACAGCCACAATAATCTTGTTCATATATATTTAAGTCTTTTATCAATTCAGCTTTTCTAATTTGTCCGCCTGACTTTTTCCAGTTTATATCCCAGTAATCTAAACTAAAGTCTTTAGCGATTCTATTACCTATTTCGTTAACCTGAGATAGATCTTTCCATCTAGATGTTGCTAACGTAGAGCTTACTACTTTAAAACCATTCCTTTGAGCATATTCGAATGTTTTTCTTAATCTCATAGAGAAACACTTTTCACATCTCTTACCTCTTTCTGGTTCGTTTTCTAGCCCTTTTATTTCTTCTAACCATTTATCTGCTTCATATTCTAAATCTATAAATGGGAAGCCATATTTAATAGCAAGTTTTCTATTTTCTCTTAATCTCTTATTATATTCTTGTTCTGGAAAAATGTTGGGATTATAAAAAAGTATTGTAGTGTTTATGTTGTTTTTAGCTAATCTCTCTATAACTTCGCATGAACATGGAGCACAACAAGTCAGCAAAACTAGTTGTTTTTGTTCAAATGGAAATTCTAGAGGTATGTTTAATAAATCTGCCATAATAAACCTTTTACTTTTCATCTATTGTTGCTATAATACATCATATATCGTTATTAATAAAAATGGAAGAGGAAAAATGAAGTTAAAAAATATATCTATAGGATCTTTTTTAATTGCTTGTGTATCTCTAAATACTAGTACTTCACATGCTTTAGATTTTAGTTATAATACATCTACTACAGCTATGATTGTTAGTAGAGATCAAGATAGAGAAAGTGATAGTCTTTCTGAAGGAGCTAGATTTTATGGTAGCTTTTCATTAGCTCAAAAACTATCTAAACAAACAAAATTAGGATTTACTGCTGTTTTAGATTCTGATTATAACTACAGCTACTTAGATAGAAATCAAGATTTTTTAAAAGAAGCTTATGCTTTCTTAGAATTTAATTCTTCAAGATTAGAACTTGGTAAAGTTAAAGATATAGCTGCGAAGATGATGGTATCTGCACCTGATGTTGGTTTGATGGGGGTTGATAGATCTATGGCTTATAAATTCATATATCCAACACCTGGATTTACTATGATAGATAGCATTGCATCTGACTTTGGTGAAGAAAAGATGGGTATCAATTATATCTATAAAATGGATAATGATTTTAAAGTTGGATTTAACTTTTCAACTGGTGATAGAGAATTTAATAAAGAAGATGAATTCTATTCTAGAGAAGATGATTTTGGAAGTTCTTTCTCTTTATCTTTGAAGAAAGATTCTTTCTATTCAAACGCATTTCAAACATCAGTTTTTGCAGCAATTTTATATGCTGACGACACAAACATAGATGGATATTCTAAAGCCTCTGGAAGAACAGAAGTAAGTGCAGGAACAAATATAAATTATCATAATTTAGTTCTTGGTGCTGGCGTTAGATTGATAGATGAAAACTCTCCTGAAAACATTTCTTATGAAGGTAATGCTTACAATTATGGTTTAGCTTATTCATTTGGACCATGGGAAGCTAGTTTCTCAGTTCATGAATCTGAAGCTGAGGGACTTGTTTCAAATAAAAGAAATGACGAAAGTAAATTAGAAATGCTTTCATTTAACTACAAGCTTAATAAGAGAACTACTCTTTCAACATCTTTTGGAAAAGTAGAATATAAGGATGAAACTGGGGATTCTAATGAGGGGGATCTTGTATCTTTCGGATTTAGAATTAATCTTAGAGATACTATTAATGTAATGGATAGTGTTACTGAATCTAGTGTTTGGAATGATTCTCCAAACTATTAATGAATAATATATGGAGTTAGGTGTTATTCGATGTCGAAATCATCTAATTCCATATCATCAAAATCACTGTCTAAATCTTCTCCAAAATTATCAGAATCAAGAACTAACTCTCCAACAGGAATATCGTTTATATCTGCTATTCTACCTCTCATAATATATTCTTTGAATGTTATATAAGAATCTAGTGAAGTTCTTTCAACCGTTTCTATTAACTCAATTCTATCAGAATAATATAAAAAGTTTTTAACACCCCAAAAAGCCATTTGAGTAGCACTTCTTTTAGCTCTGCTTGGTATCCAATGCTTCCATGCTGAATTTAAAGGATCTATAAAGATATCTATTACTCCACCAACAGCTTCTCTAGTGCTCATATGACCTACCAATGGTAAATATATATTATATCCAGCTGGAACTCCCCATACGGCCAATGTTTGCCCCATATCTTCCTCATCTCTTTCCCAACCTAAAACTTCATCTCCAAAATCATAAAGCCCTGCTATTCCGACAGTAGAATTAAGTCCAAATCTAACCGTACCTTTGAATCCATTTTCTAAATCAAATTGTAGGAAATTATGAAGAACATATAATGGCTCCAATAAATTTTCGAAAAAGTTTAATAAACCTTCATGAGCAGTTTCATTTCTCATACTATTATACCAATTAGCTAACGGCCCAAGTATATTTCTTGAAAAACTCATATTTAATTTATGAATTCTTCTATTAAAATCTTCATCTAAGTCTTTTATGTTTATTAACTCTGTCTCTATTAAATTAACATTGTATATTTTTTCATCATTTTCTATCACAGATATATCTGATCTTTTAGCTAATTCCGAATTACTAGCTAAAGCTATATTTTTTGAAAAAGGATTTGCTAAAAATAGAAAAAAGCAAATGACAAGTAATAAAATTTTGTGTATAATAATTCTCATAATGATTATATTGTAATAGCAATTATATAAAATTAAAAGAGAAAAGTTTTTAAGATGACATTAGATGAATTTGTTAAAAATAATACTAATATTATATCTCTTAATGTATATTTCGAAGCATTAAGTGAGGATGATATTATTAATATTTGTAATTTAGCTAAGAATAATAAGTTTAAAAACATATCTACTACTGAGAGATTTATTGATGCTATTTGGAAAAATACCGAAAAGGAAAACATATCTAACAGCGTTATACTAGACAACTTTGACAATGACTTTTCCAATGAAGAACTTTTTAAAAATATTAAAAATCTTTGTGCTAAGGGTGTTAGTTCTATCGAGTATATACCTCAGAAAGACATTTCTATTGAAGAGCTTGATAAGAGTATTGAGATGATGGCTAAAGCCAAGTTTAAAAGAGTTAGTCTATTCGTTGTATTAGAAAACCATTTATTTGAAAATAATAAACATATCAAAAATATAATTGAGAGTATCATTCTAAATAAAAATGTTGCTGGAATTAAAATTTCTTCTGGATCTAAAAACGAAAATGCAGATTCTTTTATGTTTAATATAGCTATAGATGTTTTGAACTCATCTGAGAGATTTGATTTTAAGATTGATACATCTTTAAACATATATGATTCCGGAAAATTCCTTGAGGCTGACAATGTTCAGAGACTAGCAAACCTAGTTTTGGGCGATGAATGGGCTGAAAATAATTTAATAATAAGTTTTAGTTATGATTTATTTAAGAGAGATATTATAAGTTTATAAAAATAACCCCCTTAATTAATAAGAGGGTTTTACTTTATATTAAATAGATTATTTATCTCTAAGTTCTCCATTTAACGTTTTCTTAACTGAGTTTGATATAGTTTCTATTAACAATGCGATATCTTTATCTGTTAAAGTTTTTTCACCCTGGTCTATTTCTACTGAAAGAGCTATAGATTTTTTACCTTCTAGATTTTCTCCTTCGTAAACATCGAAGATGTTAACATTAGAAATTAGATTTCTATCCGTTTTATATACTTCCTTAATTAAATCTCCAGCTTTTGTATCTTTATCTAGTATAAAAGCAAGATCTTTATAAAGAGGTTGTAAGTCTGATTTTTTCAACAGCGCCTTTTGAGTTTGCTTTTTAGCTTTTGGGGAAGGAACTTCATTTAAGTATAGTTCAAAGGCAAAAAGATTATTTCTTTTTATTCCAAATGCTTTCAACATATTTGGATGAAGTTGTCCAAAAGTTGCTATAACTTTTTTACCTAAAAGCACAGATGCACCTCTGTAGTTATGAGCCCAAACAGGAACAAAACTTTCATCTTGAGATATAGTTAATTTCTCTTCTTTTAAACCTATCTCTTTTAATAAAGAAAGAAGGTCATTTTTAATGTCATAAATATTAACTTCTCTACTTTCTCCATTCCAAGATTTTTCGAAATTTAATCCTGATCTAATACCTGCTATATTTTTACTTTGCTCTTCAGGATTTCCTTCTCCATAGAAAACTTCTCCAACTTCAAAGAACGATAAATTTTTATATCCTTTTGCAAGGTTATGAGATAATGCTGAAACTATATTTGGTAATAAAGATTCTCTCATAACGTTGTATTCTG
Source organism: Alphaproteobacteria bacterium (assembly GCA_025210155.1). Lineage (NCBI taxonomy): Bacteria > Pseudomonadati > Pseudomonadota > Alphaproteobacteria > Alphaproteobacteria bacterium. Next base: position 50,587 of record JAOASE010000006.1, read on the forward strand.
ATATAATTGGATTGTTAATTTTTATATTAGAATTACATCCAAATAATTTACCTTTTTCATCGTTAGCAAACTCCCAAGAGATTATTTCTGTTAATCCTCTTGATGCTAAAACTCTTCTTAATTTTGCTTCCCTTTTATTTGCTAGAGGAATTGAACAAGAAATAGAATCTTTTTTCTCTGGAGTAACTAAAGGAATTTTATCGTAACCATATATTCTGATTATTTCTTCCGTAATGTCATGAGCTTCATGAAGATCTCCTCTATGGGAAGGTGTTGTAACTTTCAATTTATTTCCATTATCAGATACTTCACAACCTAGACCTTTAAGAATTCTAATCATTTCTTCTTTAGGACAATCTATTCCAATAAGAGTTTTAAAATCAGAAATTGGATATGTAATTTCAAATACGTTTTTAGGTTCTTTTCCAACTATGTTTAAAGTTGAAATTTCCCCACCACAAACTTCTTGAATAAGTTTTGCGGCTTTCTTAATTCCCATTATAGTAGACGCAGGATCTATAAATCTTTCGAACCTATATTTAGCATCTGAATTAACTTTTAATCTAGCTGCTGTTTGTCTGATTTTGATAGGATCAAATAATGCAGATTCCAAGATAACATCTGTTGTTTCTTCTGTACATCCACTTTCATACCCACCCATAATTCCGGCAATAGAAACTAATGATTCTGCATCTGAAATAGTTATGTCATTTTCTTTAACCTCGTACTCATTATCATCTAAAGCTTTTAATTTTCCAGTCGAATCCGTAGAAATTGTTAATTCTGACCCTGAAATTTTCTTAGCATCAAACACATGTAGAGGTCGAGCCATATCAAAGCAAATATAATTAGTAATATCAACTAAAGCAGATTTAGGATTTATTCCAACAGCTTCCAATCTATCTTTTAACCACTGAGGAGATTCACAATTTTTAATACCTTTAATATAGTAAGTTGCGAACATAGGACAAGCATCTGAATTTTTAATTTTCACATTGATAGGATTTGCAAAAGTTTCTTTGATTTCAGTTAAAGTTTCAGCTTCTTTTTTTATAGTTCCTAGACCCGCAGATTGAAGGTCATATGCTATACCTCTAACACCTAAATAGTCCGCTCTATTCGGAGTTATCTCTCCATCATATATAGTGTCTATTCCAAACATTTTTTCTAAAACTGGAACTGCTGATTCACCAGCTTCACATTTTATATCTGATGGAATATCTATAATACCATTATGATCAGATCCAACTTTTAATTCTCTACATGAACACATCATACCTTGAGATTCTTCTCCACGGATTTTTGCTGGAGCAAATTTCCATCCGCTTTCTGGAATTATATTTCCCGGTCTTGCGAGAATTCCCTTTAAACCTTTTCTAACATTTGGAGCCCCACAAACTATGTTAAGAGTCTTCGTTCCATCATTAACTTTTAACAAATTTAATTTGTCTGCGTTTGGATGTTTTTCAACTGATAAAATTTCACCAACTATAAAATCTTTTAAAGCTTCTGCAGGATTTTCTATTTCTTCTATTTCCAATCCTATCATAGTTAGTTTATCTGCAATTTCTTCTGGTGCTGCAGTTGTATCTAGATAATCTTTTAACCAATTGTGTGTCCACTTCATTTTATTTTCCTTTTGCTAATCTCTTCAATTTTACACGAAGATTTTTCCTATTTATTCTTCTTTAAATATATTATTAAAACGCCTGTATTATTTCTATCGAAATCTGTTTTTCGAATATACTCTTCAAATTGCTCTGCTTCTAACCAAAGTGGAAGTTTTTGTTTCAATATTCCACTTTTACCTGTCACTATACGAAGAGTTTTTTCTCCATTTATGAAACCGTTTATAACAGCTTTTTTTACTATTGAAAATGCTTCATTTTGAGTTTCTCCATGCAGGTCAATTTCTTTTTGCATTTAACTTAATCCATTTTGATTATTAGAATTATCTTCTGGATCGAAGCCGTAATATTCTAACCACTTTGCATCTGTTTCGAAGAATTTTCTTAAATCTTTAATTCCATATTTAACCATAGCGATTCTATCTATTCCTGTTCCGAATGCAAAGCCACTATATTTAGAACTATCTACTCCAGCATTTTCTAAAACTTTAGGATGTGTCATTCCACAGCCTAATAGCTCCATCCAGTCTCCATTATAGAAAACATCTACTTCTACAGATGGTTCTGTGAATGGGAAGTCGTGCTGTCTTACTCTAATTTGAGGATCATCTATTTCAAAAAATTCTTTTAAGAATGTTTTTAGAACTGATAATAAATCCTGCATAGTAACTTTACCTTTTTCATCTATCCAAAGACCTTCTACCTGATGGAACATTGGAACGTGTGTAGCATCGTTATCAACTCTGAAAACTCTACCTGGTGCAAATATTTTAATTGGAGCACCATGTTTTAGCATTTCTCTAATTTGAACATTAGATGTTTGAGTTCTTAGTAGATGACCATTACTCAAATAAAAAGTATCTTGCTCTTGTCTTGCTGGGTGATGAGGTGGTATATTTAATGCCTCGAAATTATACTTATCAAAATCAACATGAGGTCCTTCGGCAAAACTAAATCCTAATGAAGAGAAAATTTCATTTATTTCTTCTATGACTTTATTTAATGGGTGAAGCTTACCAGATTTTTTAACATCAGGAGATGTTAGAGAAAGATCTAACTTTTCGCTTTTTAACTTTTCATTAAGAAGAGCTGTTTCTATATCATTTCTTTTTTGATCAAAACTTTCTTGAAGAGCTGTTCTTATTTCATTCATAACTTGTCCAAATTCTTTCTTTTGATCATTTGGAATAGTTGCCATCTTTTTCATTTCATTAGCAACAGCACCTGATTTACCGAATATTTCTTGCTTAACAGCTTCAAGTTCTTCAGATGTATTAACTAATTTAATTTTCTCTATTAATTGATCTTTATTTATTTCTATCATTTGCTCTTCCTTTGCTTTCCTTTTATTATAAAGCTTTTGGATTATTTTTCAAATCAAAAAAAGGTTGCTCCAATTGGGGCAACCTCTCTTAAAACTTTAACAATTTATTTTATGCTTAAAGCTGCCCTTATTTAGAGCTAATAAATCGTTTTGCTTCTTTTGCTACTGCAGCAAATTCTGCTGAGTTGTTTACTGCTAAGTCAGCTAGAACTTTTCTGTCTAGTTGGATGTTAGCTTTTTTCAAACCACCCATTAATTGAGAATATGTAAGGCCATTTTCTCTAGCAGCTGCATTAATTCTTTGAATCCATAGAGATCTGAAGTTAGATTTTTTCTTTTTTCTGTCTCTATATGCATAAGATAATGCTTTTTCAACTTTTTGAACTGCAACTCTGAATACTGTAGAATTTCTTCCTTGGTATCCTTTAGCCATGTTCAATATCTTTTTGTGTCTAGCTCTAGTAGTAACACCTCTTTTAACTCTTGCCATTGTCTAATCTCCTTATTTTCTGAACTTAGATGCAAATGGCATCCATTTTTTAATAGTAGTTGCATTTTCGTCACTAACGATGTGTGATTTAGTTGCAGCTTTATTATGTCTTTTAGTTTTGTTTCTCATAAAGTGATTATGACCAGCAGTTCCGAAACGTTTTAGCTTACCAGTACCAGTTAGCTTAAATCTTCTTTTACAAGCTGATTTAGTTTTTAATTTAGGCATTTCTGTAATCCTTTTTTATTTTTAATCTTTTATTCAATTAGGGGATTTATTAAGGAATTAAACCCTTATAAATACTTAACCCTTTCTCTATAAAAAGATTGATTAATTTAACACTGTAAGGCATACCTTTGAGCCCTATAGCATTATTTTCGTTGATTATATTAATAATTATTTGTAAATGCAAGACTTTTTTAAATGCTTTAGGCATGAAGCATCATTCTTTTTTTAGGACGTTCTAATTTTGCATCTGCAGAATTTTCTAACTTTTCTCTTTCTAACACCCAATCAGGCAAGAAAGGAGCTTGAGGCATCTCTTTTTTGGCTACTTGAACTGGATCTTTAAACCACAATGGAGATTCTGCTTTTATTGGCTTATCAGGAGCTCCTTGGTAAAGAACTACCTGCTCTCCAAATGGTAAAGACATTAAGTCCATAGCGTCAAAAACTTTTTCACTTTGAAGAGATTTTCCAACATCAAGAGAGAAGCCATCAATCTTTTTGTCACCATGCCTAGTATCTCCCTGAACTATTGTCTTATTACCAATCATGTCTGCAAATCTTTTGGCCGATTTTTCATTATTTTGAGCTAGTATAATTTTTGCAGCAGTAGTGGACATCACTGTTTCGACAGCATCTCTTCCATAGTCAGCCTCAATTTGTCCTAAGTCTTGACATATCAATAAATAAGAAACTTTTTGTCCACGACCAACTGCAGGACCATCAATCAACGCACTAAGTTGAGGCATTTGAGGGAACTCGTCTAATGCAAATAGCACAGGGCAAGGCCCCACTTCTTCTCCATTGAATGTTGAACTAGGTGGATGAGCAATTAAAAAATTAGACATAAGCTCTATGAACATACCTGAAATTTTATTAAGAGCTCTTGCATATTCAACATTAACAGAAAGATAAACTGTTAGTGGTTTGAACTTACCATCTTTAGGATCTATCATACCTCTAAGGTCCGCAAAACCAAATGATGTTGAAGATGTTCTTTCTCTAACCGCAGAGTTTTTGAAAATTGCTATACCCATCATTGCGTTAGAAAGAATTGAACCTCTTTCTTTATCAGGAGTATTTGCTAACTGGTTTAACTCTAATATCGCTCTATTTGAATATTTAAATTTTTTAGCTTCTGCAACCGCAGTTTCGAAGAAGTCTTTCATTGGATCCGCGAACATAGCAGATTGATCTCCACCTTGCTGTCTCTTTTTAATTATTTCTGCTGCTTTTAGCTGACTTTCTGTCATCCAGTCTAATAAAATTGGAATAGATGGCTCATTTGTTCTTATCTTTTCAGGAATACCTTCCCAAGTTCCAATAGGAACATAATTTTGATAATCTAACCTTCCTTCTTCAAGCATTTTCAATGCTCCTCTAGCGAAAGAATCATCTATTTCTATATAATAATCTGATAATACGTCGGCATCTTTTGAATCGAAAGTTCCCTCTTTTAATCTTTGATAGAAATAGTCTGAAGCTTTAGCTCTTTCAAATTTAGAGAAAAGGAAATGGAATAATCCATTAAGTGCATTTTTACCACCATTAGACCAGTGAGGATCTGAGGAAGAACCCTTCTTATCTTGAATAAGAACGTTTGCCATAGATTCTATATACATATCTCTGTCTGGGCCTTGAGGAGGCATTAGTTTAGGAGATAGTGCATTCCATGATGGATAATAGATTCCATTTTCAGGGTCATTTTGAGCACCCCAATTTAATGTAAATGTTGGACCCACACTAGCTCTATAACCAGATGTAGTGAAACAAAGTTCTGGCTTAGGATCATTTACAACTATTGAAACATCATCACAATTAAACAGTGTTGGAATGATAATAGCTGTTGTTTTACCTGTTCCTGGAGGTGCTGCGGCAAGAACAGAAAGTGTTTCAGGTAACTTCATATACTTACCTTTAAATTTACCAAGTACTGTTATTACACCATCGAAGAGACCAAGTTTTTTAATATCACCCTCTGTTGCCTCTCTACCTGTACCTTTTTGATTCAAGTGCTTTTTCTTACCCCAAGGATTGGAGTTTGAATAATGAACATTTAGAGCATAATAAAGTGGAATTGGTAATAGAGGCAATAAAGGAGTATTGCTCCAATCTAAAAATACCAAAGAATTTAACCAAGCTAAGAATTCTACTGCTACGGATAGACCTCTGGACTTAACGATATTTATATAGAATGTTTTTATTTCTGGAGAGAAAAAAGCACTTATAACATATTCTTCTCTAGCCCAAGCTGACAAATGAAGAGTAAAGATTATCATCATGTACGCAAGAATATAGACGTATATTCCATACATCATATCGTATACTAAACCTTTATGTCTATCTCCAGAGACATCGTTTGTAAACCATTTTTCTTTGAACATAGTTTAAAACTCTCCAATTTATAAGATATATTATAGCAGAAAATTTATATAAAATAAAGGAGGAATTTCGTCCTCCTTTTTATTCAAATTAGTTTAATATTAAAACCTTCAACATTAGACTTGAACCACTTCCTAGATCATCCTTGTCCATTTGATATTGTAATTTATAATTCAAGTTATCTTTTATAATATCTGCGCTTATATATGAATTCATTACATCACCAACTCTAGCGTTTCCGTTTAAGGTTAATTCCTGATTTGTGTTATCTTCTATAAACCTAACATCATACGTATTTGCATCATCACTCGTATTAACACCATATTTAACTCCGAATGTTAAATTAAGTTTATCATATGAAGACCCATTACCTTGGAAAGATTCAAAGATTGAAAGACCCGCACCAACGATAGTATCTTCATATTTAAGATCTGCAACTTCTAATTCAGCTCCCGTTTCTGAAGTTTCTGTAAATCCATCAAAACTTGTACTTCTAAGATCTGCAAATATAAATGGATTAACATTTGAGAATGGTAAGCCAGCTTCTAGATATACTTGAGCAGTAGTTCCTGAAGTTTCCCCTTCAGCCTGCTCTATTCCATTTTCTATGGCAACAGTTCTATCATATGAACCTGAGTGTGTCATATAAGATCCGATCATTTTTAAATTAGTACTAGGAGTTAGATAAGTATAGTAACCTGAAAAACCTATTGATGTATTTTCTAAGTTGTAACTTTCTGCGTTATTATAGTCGAAAGTTTCTTTAGTTTCATTTTGTAAAACAGAACCAGCAAGACCATATTTAGAGATTTTAAAGTTTCTGCCCTTTCTTCCGTACGTAGTAAAGTCATAACCCAAAACAGCTCCTGTTGTATCTATATCATAATCTGCATTATATCCAGCTGAATCAGCATCTAAATCACCGCTGTATGAATTTGATATTGCTGTGAACCAAGGGTTTCCAAAATTATATAAACCTGATTTTTGATAACTTTTATTTTTCGCTAAGAATGACATTGGCACATTAATTGTTGAATAGATATCTGAATTACTTAAAACCGCATCTCTAAATATTGAAGAGTTGTTAAATGCTGTTGTTTCAAGGGCATTGTAAATTCTTAAATTTAACATATCATATCTATTAGCTAAATCTTCTTCATCACTAGCAAATACAACTCCATTTATAACTCCATTCATAGCCTTAGAAGGAGCTTGAGTTGATCTATTATTTTCCAGTCCTTGAATAAAGTTTCCTAATGTTAATTCATTTTCTGACATGGTTGCAGGAGCAATCATACTATCTGTATCTATCTCCACTCTGTAAGAAAGTTGAGTATTGTCTGCTGTATTTTTCTCTAGCGACACCAAGTAATAAGACTCTGTTATATTGTCGGAAATCTCTAAGTTTGTTGTATCTATTGCATTGTTAGAGTTCATTACCAATATATCATCTTTTCTATCTGATACTATAGAACTTTCTAGATTAAGCTGAACTGTAACGCCATTTCCATCTGCTGTAGCTCCGGAATCAGCCTTATCTTCAAATACTATTGTATCTGAATCTATTGCTCCTGTTGTGCCATGTTTTGTTTCATCATAATTAATTATAACTTTACCCTCATTATAGAATGTAGTTGTACTAGATATATTTTGAACAGATCCTGTTTTATCAACAACCATATCTCCTGAGTTACCAAAATCATCATTTAAAGTAAGTGTTCCATCTATATCTAATGAACTATCTTTAGTTGTAGTAGTATTTCCTCCAACAACATTTAGAGTGTCTCCCTCTGTTATTCTTATATCAGAGTCTATATTTGCTCCTGATGTCGATGTTAATGTTGAAGTTTTTCCTGTATCAAATGTTAAATTATGTTCAACATCACCACTAGCATCTACCACAACGTTTACAGTATCTGTTTCTGAGGTGAAAATAACATTTGCTTCTTCCCCAACAGTAATATCTCCAAATGAATTAAGGTCGAAGTTATCTGATCCTAACATTTTTCCATTTAAAATTAAATCTCCACCGGCCATATTTAGATTTCCATTTATTGCAAATTCTTCATTACTTGTGAAAGTCGCATTTTCTGATATGCTTAGAGTTGCTCCAGCTCCAATTTCAATTGCTTTGTTAGCTTCCACATAACCACTTTCTATATTCCAAGTAGCCGCTAAAGATGATATGCCTGAAATTTCTGTTGCCGAGGAAGATGTTGAACCTCCATACATGTTTATAGTACCTGCATTGGTAAATGTTCCTGTGTTATATACACTTCCATGTAAATTCAATTCTGCATTTAAAGCATTAGTAAAATCACCATCATCATTGTTATTAAAATTATTATTTATAGTAAGTATAGAGTGTGCATTATTATTAAAATCTGAATTATTATTTAATGTGCCAACTATAATTTCTGATTTATTTGCGGCGTCTACTCCCTCATTAACTATATTTCCTTCGTTATCTAAAGTACCTGAAAAAGTAATTTTATCATGATTTGTTAAATTATTATTATTGATAACTTTTCTTGAAGCAGAGCTAAATAATACATCATAAGAAATATCTCCAGAATTAGTGTTTCCAACAGTAACATCACCATCTAATTCTATATCTCCACTTTGATTTTTAACTTCATAATGAGCTGTTTTATTTGTTGTTGCAGTCGAGTCAAAATTCCAAGTTCCTTCAAATTTATTAATACCAGAAACCTCTATTCTATCATTTGCAGAAGTTACCTTAGATGTTTCACCAGTAAGAGTTACTGTTGCATCATCTCCAGATCCATATTCTTTTGTGAAATTGTTTGCTTCAGTTCCAACATAAATATTTCCTCCAACAAGTAATTCACCGTCATCTTTTAATGTAAATGTACCATATCTAAGATCTAAATCTTCTTTAACATACATTCTTCCGTCTTCTTCTATTATGAACGTTGAAGCATTAGATTGTTGTACGAAATCACCTAAAATATTTAAATAACTATCAACTCCAGATGAAGATAATGAATCATCAACACCATCACCTAATTCGAAATAAGACGAAGCGTAAGTTCCTTCTATTCCATTTATGAATTTGCCAGCTACATGCATAGATCCTTCTTCAATTATATTGTTATTAGAAACTTCTAATTGGATGCCATTTGTATAACCTATTGGAGTTAATGTTGTGCCGTCCCAATTATAACCTATTGCCATCATACCATTTTGATCTATAGTAATATTACTCTTAGATTCTACGGAATTTTTAACTATCATAGTACCTGAATTTACCCAAACTTTGTTTTTACTATTATCCGATGTTGTGCCACCCCATGTAGACGTTCCGTATGTTCCGTTAGATGTTAACTCTCCTCTTAAAGTTAAATTACCAGTTCCAACATTAAATATACCTACTCCAACATAACCATCTAAAATGTTATCACTATCAAGGTCTTCTCCTACACCAAGATTGCCGTCTTTATCAGAATCTTCTCCATATTGAGTTGTCTTTCCTATCGTAACTTTAGACCCTTTTTCAACATAGAATTCACTATCATCTTTTGTTGTAAGATTTACGAATCCTACAGGGTTATAATCCGGAGTATCATCAACTATAAAATCGAATTCAACATCTGTATTATCACCAACTCTTATAGATCCATTATTTGTAAATGTTTTAGATTTACTACTTCCTGAAATAGTCCAGTCTACACTTGCATTTTCAAATACAAGGTTTCCATTATTTTCACCGCCATTATTAGCTAGATTTAGATCAAAATAACCTCTTCCACTTGATTGGCTAGCGCTTCTTGTAAAGTTATAAGTACCATCTCCATCAAAGTTAGGAATACTTGCTATTGTAGTAACTTCATCAGCCGCATCAGAAGTTCCTCCTATAAAGTTAATTTCTCCATTATTTATGAATTTTTGTTTGTCAGGATTACCAAAACTAAGATTTCCTGAAAGATTTACTAGACCACCTGAAGCAATAAGAAAAGATCCATCTTCTATAAGCATATCTCCGCCTATGAAAACTTGTCCATCTGATGAAACGATTAGCTCAGATTCGCTTCCATGTTGAGTGAAATCTCCAGCAACATAAAGGAATGCATCTCCATATTCATCTTCAGCACCACCATCTCCTATGTATAAGTGAGATGATTTATAAGTACTTTCTCCATTAGAGTCATCTTTAAAATAGTTGTGGAAGTTTCCTGAAACGAAGATACCTCCATTATCAACTCTAACACCACCTTTTTCTATATTTTTAACATTTGTTTCTACACCATCAATGATTGTAGAAGTTTTTTCATTATATAGATCATTTGCAAAATATGCATCTTTAGGAGTTCCTGTAAAAGAAATGCTATTGTCCATCAAACCTTTATATGTATCTTCAGCACTTGTTGGAAGCCCTGAGCTTAATTGACCAACTAATATAACTGAATCGTATTTCATGTTTACTTCTGCAAATGAAGTAAGAGTTGAATTACTTATTAGTATACCAGCTATTTCTTCTTCTTCGTCAACATCTCCCTTACCTTCAACATCTGTAGTTTTTTCACCACCTAAAGACCCTAGAGATATAGATGGATCTTTTATTAAAGATTCCCCCTCTCCTGTATAAGTTGTATCAAAAAGACTTAAGTTTGCATAATCATCTTGATTTGTAACACCGATAATTGAAACGAATTGAAGCTTTCCATCTACTAATTGAACATCAATAAGCTCATCAAGAGTTATTTTACCATCAGAATTTAAGTCAAAGCCAGAGTCTGCTAATTCTGTTCCATCTATAACACCATTATCGTTAGCATCTGCCTCTGCTAAAATTATATTTTTATAATTAGAATCTGTTGATTCAACTTCTATAGTTGCCATTTCTGCTTCTATAGCATTAACAACTTGATTTCCGTTTGTATTTCCACTGAAATTTAAATCATCTACAACATATTGAATACCATTATAATTTATACCAAAAGAACCATCTGTTATATCTTCCACTTCAGATTTGATAACCCCTCCATCTTCAATAGTTGTTCCAGATTCTATTTGAACTAACCATTCGGCATCAGAGTTAATATTATGTTTTTGATTGTCATCACCTGTGTCTCTACCAAAAACACCATAATCACTAGATTCATTTTTAATTAAAGATTCTGATGAACCACTTATAGTATCAATTAGTGATATATAATAACCTTCCCCAACTTCAGTAGAGAATTTGATTTTATTATCATTTGTTAATACTGCAGTTACCGCAACATTTTGATCTATGAAGGCCTGATTTAAAATATCCACAACATCTTGAGAAGTCGATATACCTTGGAAATTTAAATCTTTAACTTGAACTAAGTCTCCATTTACGTTCATACCAAGAACCCCATCGGAAATACTAGACATACTTGATACGTTGACAGCTTCTTCAGTTACAACATATCCACTTCTTCCTTCTATAGTAGTATATTCTACTTCACCCAAGTTTATAACTGGAGCCCTATCTTCACCTCCACTTACAACTGTCACCCTAGTTCCGTTTGTAGCTGAAGCTTGATTGAAATCATCGGCATCTGTCTTTTTACCATTAATATATAAAACATCATCTGTTGGATTATTATTAAAATTATCTAATGTACCTAGATATAGTCCATTTTCATTTTCAACATTAAGATTACCTGCTATCTTAACTTCTCCAAGACCTATAACTGTAGTTCCACCATATGCATTAACTGTACCATTATTTTTAATATAAAGGGAGGCGTCATTATCTTTATTTGTAGATGTAAGATAAATTATATCATCTTTATCAGAACTGTAATCTGCTTGAATATCTGTAGTTAATGGATTATTAATAGGATCTGGATCCGATATATCTACCCCTGTTTCGTTATTAGCTTTCAAATTATCAGCATTACCTATAAAGATATTTAGTGTACCTGAATCTTTAACTAAAATGTTAGAAGTATTTTCAAAATATCTTTCTCGTTTATTTGATGGAGCACCTGTTTCTGTATCTACTATTATAGATGTTACAGAATCATTAACTTTGAAATCTATATTGTTATAAAAAGTGTAATCCGAGTCTGATGAACCATTATAATCTTGAAGATAATTTAGTGTTGCTGAATTACCATCATCCGCCTTAACATCAAGACTTATAACTATTTCATCTTTATCACTAAATACGTAACTTGATACTCCACCAAGGTATATTGCTCCATCACCTGTGATAGAATTTCCCGTTCCTATTGTTATATCATCATTAAGATATAGAGAACCATTTACTACTAAATTTTGTTGTAGATCAAAATCTCCATCAACATATAGGAAGCCGTCTTCATTTATCTCCAATGTGGATCCTTCTTCAACCGTTAAACCTCCAACATATGCAAATGAATCTTTTTTGTAAAACATTCCTGAGTATGAACTTAAATTGCTATCTAAGTCATCATCACCTAATATAAAACTAGTATCGTCTGCTAATGTTAGAGTGCCTGATAAATAAAACTGACCTTCTGTAATTTCAATCTGTTGGTTTTTATCTTCATTCAGTGTTAAATCAACTGGAGTTACATTATAATCTTCTCCTCCAATTAACTTATCTGTATCATTATCATCATCAGCATCGCCAACAAATTTATCAAATTCAAATGATGAGCTATTTATAGTTCCGTCTTTAACATCTTCAAATATTTTTTTCCCATCAAAACCAATCATTATAACGCCTCCGTCAGAATTTGTTATAGTTTTTTGATCCAATTTATTATCTGTATCAGAACCTGTATTAGTATTATCTATTAAGATTAATCCACCTTTATTATTTATTTCTGTTATATCTGTGTTTCCTGCTACATGGAATACAGGGAATGATTCTCCAACATAATTTCCATCTTCATCGTAGATCAAACCTTTTTCATTGTTTAATAAAGTGTCATCATCTCCGCTACCTAATTCTAAATCACCGTTGATTTGTACGTAACCTCTATTTCTTAAAATTTCTTGCTCTATTATTAACTTAGATGTTTCTGAATCTCCGTCTTCATCAACTAAATATAATTCAGCTTCACTTCCTATTAGGACTTCTTCACTGCTGTCTAATTTAATTCTATGCTCTTCATCTGATGCAAATAAATCAGTATCATTACTATCTTTGAATGTAGATGTAAAATACCATTTTCCTTCATTAAAGTTTTCTACATCGGCATCTCCAAATATATGAGTTTCACTGTTAGAACCACTATTAATATAGCTTCCTCCATCTAATTTTAGATCACCTGCAATATAAGTAGAACCTTTATTTTTATAAATTCCTGTATTAGATAATATTAAATCATTCTCCAAAGAATCTATGAAGTAAACCTTACCCTCATTATCAATTGTCCCCTCTATTCCAGTACTTGGACTTCTTCCTAGTGCAACACCTGTTTCCTCTATATACCAAGTTCCAGTTCCTATGAACCCACCTTCAAACTCAGAGGCAATAACCATTGTTCCATTGTTTGTAACGTCTCCCTTAATAATGTTGAATTTAAGAGATGTGTTATCTGCTGTTATAAGCTGTCCTGATTCATCCACATCTGTTGTTGCAGCATCATCTCTTCTTACAATAAGCTGCTCACCAGTTATTGCAACTTCACTAACAGTTAAAACAGCTCCATTTTCAATAGTTAAATTTTGAGCATCTCCACCATCAGTTCTTAAAGTTAAGTCAGAATTTAAAGTAACATCAACACCCTCTCCCGATAAAGTTAGATGGCTACCTAATTCAAATCTTTGACTTCCATTTTCTTTTCCAAAAACCCAAGTTCCATTTATTTTTGCACCAAGGTCAGAATCTCCTAAATCTATAATTGTAGGAAGATTAAAATCTGGAGAGCCTTCTGGAACAGTTCCTACATACACAGTTCCATTGTTATTAATTTCATCTATTGTATCAAAAGTAGCACCTCTACCTAAATACAATGAAGACCCTGAGTTTTCGATAGAACCAACATTAATTACATTTTTAGCATCTGTTGCCGTAGCATCTTCAAAAGAAACTACATCATAAAAAATAGCATCTATTCCATTTTCAACATCTAAAGTTTTACTTGCACCATCACTACTGCCAAATTTAACAGCCTCTTTAAATATAAAGTTTCCTCCAACAAGATTTAAATTTGAGGAGAAATTATTAGTCGTTGTATTAGAATACTTAATATCTGCTATTTTTGTACTTGCACCACTATTTTCAAGAGTTAGATCCGTTAGTAATGTATCATTGTGATAAAGTTCGAAACCATCTTGAGCAAAAACGTCTACTAGTGTTACGTTCCCCTCTGCAGAAACATCTCCTGAATAAGTTATCTCATCTTTTATATTTAAAGTTCCATTGCTTATGGCTATATTTCCAGTAACTTTTGAGTCATCTGCAAAAGAATTAAAAGTCATATCTCCACCTGCTGCAACAGTAAGAGTGCCAAAAGATAAATCTATTAAATTATTGTTTGAAGTTATTGTGTTGGCATTACTATTTAATGTTATATCTCCAAAATTAATATCAACATGACTTGAAGTTGGATTCACTCCTGTGAAACTTATATTTCCTGTAGTCAAATCTGGTGAAGATGTCCAGCCATCTATATTGGCATTCATGTTCATGGTAAAAGAATCTGATACTATACTACTTCCTGCAAAGGTAATAATTGCTGAACTTCCTATATTTACAGCACCACCTGTAGCATCTATACTAGCGCTTCCACCATCAAATGTTCCGTTGATAGTCACATTATCAGCTTTTAACTCACTTCCAGTAAATTTAAAATTACCAGTAGAACCAACTAAAAAATCACCTGAAATATCTATATCTGTATTTGTTCCTGTGTAATCCCCATTTATAGTAAAATTATCAACATATCCCTTATCGAAATCACCACCATAACTTCCGCCATCATTTATTGTTAAATCACCTGTAATCCTTGTTGTTCCAGTTATATGACTATAACTACCTCCACTATCTATAGTTAGATCCCCTGTAATTCTTGTATATCCAGATGTATTTGTAAAACTTGCAGCTGTCCCACCAATAGTTAAATTTCCATGAATATCTACCCCAGGATTGGAAATCCATGGAAAAGAACTTCCATCATTACCACCTGTGTTTGTAAAAGATGCATCTCCTGAGATATTCATATCAACATGAGAATCAGAATCTCCAATATTAAAAGCACTTGAACTATTTGCAAGAGTAGTGTTTCCTGAAATATCAAAAGTATTTGAAGAACCAACTGTACCAATTTCAACGCCACCATTACTTGTGAATACAACATTGTCTAGAGTTAAATCACTTTGAAACTCTGTTGTAGACCCAGAATTACCTGTAAAAGTTCCACCTGTAAAACTACTATCACCAACAACTCTAAAACTATCTCCTTGAGTAAGAGTTCCAGATCCTTGAGTATAATTTCCATTAACAACAATTTGACCTTGAGTATTAGTCAAAGTTCCTCCTGATAAACTCAAATCGTTAAAAGATACGTCCGTACCGGCATATGCTGAATCACTTGCGAAAGAAGTGCCTGATGCTATATCAAAAGTACCCCCTGAGGTAAAGAGACCGTTGTTAATAAGACTAGATGTATCAATCAAGCTACCCGAACCAACAGTTACAGTTGAATCCGCTGAATTAGTAAAAACTGTGTCACCTGTCATATTAAAGGCACCATCAATGGATAATGTAAGATTGTTTGTGAAATCGTATCCATTACTTAGCATATCTCCTGTAGCAGTAGTATTATCATTATTTATAACATCTTCCGTTAAGTCTATATCGGGGCCCCCGTTACATGAGCCAGAATCCAAAGCACAAGTAGTAGCTGAAAAAGAATTTGAAGGAAGTAAAAATAGCAAAATAGCACTAGAAAATAGCGCTGTAAAAGACAAACCTCTAAATTTTATAGGAATTTTATTATAACTCTTCCTCATAACATCCCTTCTTATTGTTTTTTTATTATACTATATTATGAGGTTCTTATCAAGTTTTTTAAGAAAAAATTTTAAGAAAAATTTATACAAGAATCAAAACGCCCCCTCGTATAAATACAAAGGGGCGTCATATAGATGAATCTTCCATTTTTAATTGTTTTTGTAAGGGTCGTAATTCGTCCCTTGTTTTTCAACAATATACTTTATTTTTCCTTCCTTATCCTTGAAGGTCAACTGAACCTTCTTGTCATCAAGAAAGGAGGCTGGAAAATGCTTAACTGCAAATTCCCAGGCTGTTTTTTCAAAGTCTTCTTCAATGACTTCTGGCAACTTATCGGCTTCCTTTTGCAAATCAAGGAACATGATACCTTTCCCCGGGATCACCTCCCAGTCATCTCCTTCGAAATGAATTTTTTCATTACCCCATTCCCTGGCGTCGGTCAATACCATCTTATATAATTCTGGTTCTTCCGGCTTCGGATCGTCGTCCTTAGAACAAGAGGTTAAAGTTACTACTATTAAAACAACAAATAAAAACGATTTTTCTAATAAATTTTTCATGACTTTACATTTTATAAATTTTACATAAGTATTATTTTTTTATAATTAAAATATACTGAAGAAAAAACATTTGTCAAGAAAAAATATTAAAAAAAGATAAAAAGTCAAGAAATCCGCTAGTTTCACGCGTATATTTTTTTTGCGATTTATTTAAAAATAATAAAAAATCTTGCGTTATAGTAAGTAATTTTGCTATAATATATCTATTAAGTAATTTTGATTAAAAAGGTTAATAAAAAAGTGATTTTATTCTACAAAACTTTTTCTAAAACGCAACGAACATTCATGCTTGTATCCTAGTGCAAAATCGCCTATTCGGATGCGAGCTTTCTAACATCAAAAATTCACATTAAAAAATAAATTTAATCTAGTTGCAACTTGCATTTAATAAACTATTGATTTTTACATATCAATTTGCAACAATTGTTAAAAATTAGTATTGGAGAAAATAAATGATTAAAGTAAAATTTCCTGATGGAAATGTAAAAGAATTTGAAAAAGGAATTAATGGATTAGAAATTGCTAAATCTATATCACCTTCCCTAGCAAAAGCGTCTTTACTTGTTGAAGTTAACGGTGAAGTTTGTGATTTAACAAGACCTATTGAAGAAGATTGTTCTTTTAGCCTACTTACAAATAAAAATATAAAAGAAGAAAAAGTTCTTGAAGTTTTAAGACATTCTACTGCACACCTTTTTGCTAACGCAATTAAGGAGCTTTACCCAGAGGCAAAAATAGCAATAGGACCTTCTATAGACAATGGATTTTACTATGATTTTGAAATGCCAGAAGGGCAAAAAATCTCTGATAAAGACTTCCCTAAAATTGAAAAAAGAATGGGAGAAATTATCAAAAGAAATCTTCCTATTGAAAGAAAAGAAATTTCTAGAAACGAAGCTATGGAAATGTATGCTGAACTTAATGAACACTATAAAATTGAGTTAATTAATGACCTTCCTCACGATGAAAAGATAACTACTTATAAACAAGGTTATTTTTCTGATTTATGTAGAGGCCCGCACCTTCCTTCTACTGGTAAAATTTCTAAGTTCTTTAAGTTGCATAAAATAGCCGGTGCTTACTGGAGAGGTGATTCAAAGAACACTATGTTAACTAGAATTTATGGTGCTTGCTTTGCATCTCAAGAAGATCTTGATAATTATTTTAAAATGCTTGAAGAAGCTGAAAAAAGAGATCATAGAAAAATTATAACTGCTATGGATTTATGCCACTTTGAACATGATTTTGCTCCTGGAGCTGTATTCTGGCATCCAAAAGGGTTAGTTCTTTATAGAACACTTGTTGAATTCATGAGAGAAGAACAAGAAAAGGCTGGATATATCGAAATTGATACTCCTAGAATTATGGATAGATCTCTTTGGGAAACTTCAGGACACTGGCAAAAATATGGAGAACATAATTTCTCCGGTAAAACAGAAGATGATAGAACTTTCTGTGTTAAGCCAATGAACTGCCCTGGAGGTATGCTTGTATTTGGAAAAGGAATTAAAACTTATAAAGACCTTCCTTTGAAAGTTGCTGAGTTCGGAAAAGTAAATAGATATGAACCATCTGGATCACTACATGGTTTATTGAGAGTTAGAGAATTCACTCAAGACGATGCACATATATTCTGCAGAGAAGATCAAATAAAAGATCAAGTATTAGAAGCTACTGAATTCTTGATGAGAATTTATCAAATATTTGGTTTTGAAAATGTTAGAATTAAACTATCTACTAGACCAGATAATAGAATTGGATCTGATGAAATTTGGGATATATCTGAAAAAGCATTATCAGATGTTTTAAATGAAAATGGATATAATTTTGAAATATTTGAAGGCGAAGGAGCTTTTTACGGACCTAAATTAGAGTTTGTTATGAAAGATTGTATAGGTAGAGATTGGCAAATGGGTACTATTCAATTAGATATGAGTTTACCTGAAAGATTTGACCTTCACTACGTTGATGAACATGGCGAAAAACAAAGACCTATTATGCTTCATAGAGCGATGCTTGGATCTGTTGAAAGATTCTTAGGAATTCTTGTTGAAAACTATGCTGGACATTTACCTCTACGGTTAGCTCCTGTTCAAGCCGTTGTTATGCCTATCGCAGATAGACATCATGAATATGCACAAAAAGTTTGTGATGCATTAGAAGATGGATTGAAGAAGGAGAACGTAGTTGGAAAATTCAGACTTGAAAAGAATTTCAAGGTTGAAAGCGTTCAAAAGAAAATTAGAGATGCACAGCTTTCTAAGGCTCCATACATGATAATAATAGGAGATAATGAAGTTGAAACTGAAACTGTATCCCTTAGACATTTTGATGGAAAGCAAGATAATGGATTGAGCATTAAAGATCTTGTTGAAAAACTTGAAAAAGAAATTAACAAAAAGAAAAAATAATTTACAATATCATTAGACAAATAAAACTTGATTTTAATAACCTATAATGGTATAAATTATTTATAAAACTTAAAAAATGGAGATTTAAAATGAAAATATTAAAAACTTTATCTGTTGCTTCTTTGGTTCTAGCAATCACTGCATGTGACAAAAACAATGAATTTGATTCAATGAATGGCGATGCTTATTCTCAAGAAATGATGAACGTTTCTCTTAAAGCTTTACCTGCTGGTGTTGAAGAAGGTTCTGTTAAAGATTTCGTTGCTAGAGCTGGTGAAAAAGTTCATTTTGACTATGACCAATACTCTCTATCAATGGATTCAAAAAGAACTATTCAAAGACAAGCTCTTTGGTTAAAAATGTTCCCAGAAGTTGCAATCACTGTTGAAGGTCACTGTGACGAAAGAGGTACTAGAAAATACAACTTCGCTTTAGGTGAAAGAAGAGCCAACGCTGTTAAAAGATACCTAGTTGCTAACGGAATTTCTTCTTCAAGAATCGATACTGTTTCTTACGGAAAAGAAAAACCTGCAGTTGCTGGTCACAACAAAGCATCTTGGGCTAAAAACAGAAGAGCAGTTTCTGTTCTAGTAAAATAAGCTTTTAGATATAGCTAATATAAAGTGTCTCGAATGAGGCACTTTTTTATTTTCCTCTTGATAGTTCTAGCAAAATTCTTTTTAGGTTGTTTTTTTTCGGCTTACTTGATATAATTTTTCTATATAAAATAGGAGATAGTTTTATGAAATTTTTAAAAGTTTTTACATTAATTTTTTCAATTATAATGTCAGTATCATCTAGTTCTTTTGCAATGAACAGAGAATTATATAATGAAATGGAAGAGCAAATAAAAGAGATGGAAACATCACTTCAAAATAATACAAATTTCATGGAAACATTTAAAAGAACTACTGAAAGCTATCTAAAGAAAAGAAAGATTGTTGTTGATGATTTAAAAAAACAATTATCTAACAACAAGATGGAACTTTATAAACTTAAAAAAGAAATGGAAATTTTAAGAAAAGAAGTTGCGGAATTTAAAAAGTTAAAGGCTCAAAATATACAGAATCCTGCAATGGATAGTAAAACTACATCACCAGTGCAATTGGATGCTAAAAACTCTGACGATGCTGTTGTATTACCTATATTGAATAACAATTCAAGCAAGCCTAAGAAAATAGATATTTTGTATATAAGAAAGAATAAAAACTCTATAAACAATGAATTTAAAGAGGATGTTAAAAAATTTAGTAAAGATCCTGCTAACTCAAAGAATGATAGAATAGAAGCGTCATTTGTTTTGGGAAATATTTATTTAACTGAAAAAGATTACGAGAGCGCATCTGTATTTTTCTCAGAAGCTTTTAAAATGGATAGCAAATCTATTTGGGCTGGGAAATCTATGTTAAACATAGGAGATTCTTTAAAAGAGCTTAAAAAGACTCCTAGTGCTTGCAATGCTTATTCTCAAATAATTTCAAAGCAGATAACTGCAGATGAAGAAACTATTAAATTAGCTAATAAAAAATATGCTGAAAATAAATGTAAATAAGGTGTTGAACTTATAATTATATGATTAAAAATTTATTGAAATTTTATATTAAAGAAGGGATAGGTTTTTCTTTTTCGGAAAAGCCTATATCCTACTTAAAAGGTGATAAAGAAGATAGTCCTTCTTATGAGATTGATGACAACTCAAATGAAATTAAAGCACAATCTAAACAAAAAAATAGTAATTTAAAATCACTTCAACAGAGACAAAACTTTGCAACCAATAGAAATATTCAAGAAGCTGAGAAATTAGCTATTAAATCTGCTTCTGTAGAAGAGCTTTCTAATTCAATTAAATCATTTGATGGATGCGACCTTAAGGTTTTAGCCTCTAAGCCTGTTGTAGGTGATGGTATTATGTCTAATCCAACTGTTATGGTTATAGGAGAAGCTCCTTCAAGGGATGATGATAGAACTGGCATTCCATTTTCTGGTGCAGAAGGAACATTATTAGATAAAATGCTTAAAAGCATTGGTTTAAGCAGAAAAGAAAATGCATACCTTAGTAACATTATTAATTGGTGGCCTCCTGGCAATAGACCTACTACTCAAGAAGAAATAGATGTTTCTATTCCCTTTATTAAAAAACATATAGAACTTGTTAATCCTAAGATGATTATCTTGCTTGGTGGAAAAACTACTCAACAAATTTTAAATACAAGAGATACTATAAACAAAACTCACGGTAAGGAATTTGATTATAAGTTTAAAGATGCAGATGGTAATGAAAAAAATATAAAATGCGTTCCTATTTTCACGCCTAATTTTATTATGAATAATGCTAAGATGAAGCCTGTTGTGTGGAAAGATCTGCTATTTATTAAAGACGTGATTGATGAGTTAAAATAAAAAAGGCATCACGACCCACATTTAAATGTTCTGGCTGCTTTCTTCCGAACCTGACCAACTAAACAATAAACATGTCCGTAATGCCTCCTACATTATATAGGAGTTAATAACTTTAATTCAAGCTTTATTTTTTCTTTTTATGGGTTTTTGCTTTAGTAAATACAATTTTATATGCTGGCTTAATAAAGAATATTAAAGCAAAGATAAGATAATAAGTATTATGAATATTTTGTAAAGGTATTATACTTAGACTTAAATATCCCCCTAAAAATATAAATCCCCAAGCGAATAACTTCAAATCTTCTTTGTTTAGATTTTTTAATTTTTCATCTGGAAATTCGCAAAATCTTTTTAACATTTTAATTCTCCCCTTTTTTATTTATGGTAATATTATTACATCTTTTAAGTTCTTTTACAACTAATTTTTAATTTTGGAAAGATAGGACTATGTACCTATTGATTAAAAGTGATATGTCCTATATAATGCAGATATGAGTGGTGATGTTTTGAAGGATTTTCAAAATGGGGAATGTGATTTATCTAAACAATAATTCTTATAAAGAAGCTTTTATTGAACTTGTTAATTCAATTATATCTGAAAAGAGTAATCTATTTATAAACTCTAAAGATTTAATATGTATTACTGATATGGTTTTTGATCAATATAAAGATTCTTATCTTAAAGATGAAATTAAAAATATATATTCAGATGAGTTTAAAAAGAATTTAGACAGATACATTGAGTTTATATTTTCGTCTGAATTTTTAAAGTTTGATGAACTTTTACTTACCAAGTCTGAGGTTAAATTGAAAGAAGTTATAAGAAAAATAAAGTTTTATAATAGAAATCCTTTAAACAAAATTAAATTACTTATATCTAAAAGATCTTTTGTTGAAATAACAATCTTAACTTCTTTACTATTGCTTATATTTACCTTAGGAAATGCGGTACCAAACAAAATGGATAATAAATTTCCTTTACAAATTCAGGTAAATAATAAAATCTCTAAAGAACAAGGGAATATTATTAAATCCATTGTTAAGGCTAAAACTGTAGAAAAAAACATACACTATTCTCTTATATATTCTGACTTAAAAAAGTTTTTAAAAAAAAGATTTAACATTTCTGTTAAATCTTATAAACAAATTCCACAGGAACATTTTGAAGCCTCTGTTGAATTTTTAAATTCTTATTAATTATTTAATCAATTCTGCTTCTAGAGAATATTTACCATTAATACATCCTGCTGAATTCCATTTTCCTGCTAGCATCCCGTTATGATCTTCTAGGCAAATAAGATTATCACTTGTGTTAAGTTTTATAATAATTTCTTCTCTGTCAGTTGATATGTTTATTTCTTTTTCTATGTTAAATAATGCGTAGAATTCTCCATCAACGTATTCGTTAACACCTGAAAGATCTTTTTCAACATGACATTTATAAACAGTATAGCTATCTCTTTTATATTTTTTATAGTCACACATAGCTTCGTACTTATCTGTTTTGATCTTTATAAAATTTTCACCAAGACTTGGAGATATAGATATATTTGAAGGATTATATCTAATTGTTGCTTTTCTTATATTATAAAACAAATCAAATGATCCCTTAGATGTCTTTTGAGGGAAACTGTACTTGTCCTTTGTTAAATTTCTGAAAGTATTTTGAATTTCAACCCTATAGAAAAATCCACCAACTATTAATAATAAAAATATTAATTTTTTCATAATTATTTTCTCCTAAAAATTATTTTTTAGATAAATTGATATTTTGAAAAAAAATGAGAGATATCCGACATTATAAGATAATGGCGGAGGGACCGGGACTCGAACCCGGGGACCAAATAAATCCGGTCACAGATTAGCAATCTGCTGCATTACCACTCTGCCACCCCTCCTTCACTATTTTGATATGCTAATGGTAGCTATTTTTTTTCAAAATGCAAGAAATATATTTGCTATTTCTTCAATTTCTCCTTTGTTTTTGTAGTCTTCGATTTATTTGAAGATTTTTTTGATGTTTTAATATCATTTTTCTTTGAAGAACTTACTGGTAGAGATGGCTTAACCTCCACGTCTTCAACTTTCTTTTCTTTAGTTCTTCTAAGAGTTTTGCCACTAACTATGGCTTCAACCTCTTTTCCACTAAGAGTTTCATACTTGATCAAAGCCTCGGCGATATTTATAAGCTTATCCTTATTTTTAGTTATAAGAGTTTTAGCTGTTTTGTAACCTTCATCTATGAAAGACTTAACTTCATTGTCTATTGCTTCAGCAGTCTTATCTGAAATATTCTTTCTAGCATCTGCTTCGTGATATCCTAAAGATGCTTCTTCATAATATACTTTACCAAGCTTTTCTGATAATCCCCACTTAACAACTGCGTTTCTGGCATAATAAGTAGCGCCTTTTATATCAGAAGATGCTCCCGTAGTAACACTTTCTTTTCCAAACATAGTTTCTTCAGCAACTCTACCCGCAAGATATATTGCTATATGAGCTTTTATTTCTTTTAGGCTCTCAGATACCTTATCACTTTCTGGAAGTTGTTGAACCATTCCTAGAGCCATACCCCTTGGAATTATAGTTACTTTATGTATTGGATCTGTATGAGGTAGTAACGCCGACACTAGAGCATGACCAGCTTCATGGTAAGCTGTATTTTTAACCACATCTTTTGTCATAGACATACTTCTTCTTTCAGAGCCCATTAGTATTTTATCTCTTGCCATATCGAAATCTTTTTGCTCCACCTTTAATTGATTATTTCTAGCTGCAAGTAAAGCGGCTTCGTTAACCAGGTTTTCCAGTTCAGCACCTGAAAAGCCTGGAGTTCCTTTTGCTATAACCCTAATGTCAATTCCCTCAACTGTTTTTACTTTTTTCATGTGAACTGAGATAATGTCCTCTCTTCCTTTTAAATCTGGTAAAGGAACATATACTTGTCTGTCGAAACGACCAGGTCTTAGAAGCGCTTTATCTAACACATCGGCTCTGTTAGTTGCTGCGATAAGTATTACACCTTCATTTCCTGCAAACCCGTCCATTTCAACAAGTAATTGATTTAATGTTTGTTCTCTCTCATCACTTCCACCACCATAACCGGCTCCTCTGTGACGACCAACAGCATCTATTTCATCTATGAAGATAATGCATGGTGCATTCTTAAGACCTTGAGCGAATAGATTTCTAACTCTTGATGCTCCAACACCCACGAACATTTCAACAAAGTCTGAACCTGAGATTGAGAAGAATGGTACATTTGCTTCACCAGCTATTGCCCTAGCAAGTAAAGTTTTACCAGTTCCTGGAGGTCCTACTAAAAGTATACCTTTTGGAACTCTACCTCCGATTCTAGTGAATTTTTTTGGATCTTTTAAAAATTCAACTATCTCTTGAACATCTTCTTTTGCCTGTTCAACACCTTTAACATCTGCAAATGTCTTTTTAATTTTACTTTCAGATGCTTCCTTAACTCTTGGCTTATCTATAGACATTTTTCCAGCACCTTTCATAGATTTAAATATGAAAAGTATTAGAGCTATCCAAAGAATTGTTGAAAAAATATTTAATCCACTTGCCCAACTTAAAGCCTTAGCAGATTCTTTCTTAACATTTGTTTCTACATTATTAGAAGCTAATAGCTCTAGAAAACCATCATAGTATATTACTTCTGTTTTAAAACTTGTTCCATCTTTAAAAATTCCTTCGGCTGTATTATCTTTTAATATAAGAGATTTTACTTTACCTGATTTAACCTCTGAGATTAGTTTTGAAAATGATATTTCTGTTTCTTTTGATGAAGTATTTAAAACTGCATCCCTTATATCTTTTCCTTCTGCTTTAGTTGTAGAAGCCTCTATTTCATTTTTAACTTCATTCAAAGGTAGTTCGACCTGGAACGAATACATAGTTAAAAAAACTAGAGGTATTATTGCTAATAAAAATTTATTACTAAAAGGATTCTTAGGTTTTTTGTTATTCTTTTTTACCATATTTTTGCAACTTTCTTTTATTCATTATTTGTTTGTATAATATAGTTTTAATAGAGGTCTTTTTCAAGTTAATTTTTCTTTTCAAGATCTATTAAAATTTTTTCTTTTGTTTTCTTTGTGAACTTACACCCTGATAGTGTCATAGCCTTTTTGTTTTTAAAATTATTTAAAATTTCAACATGAAGATTTTCTATTTTTTTAATTCTAGGAGCATAATCTTTTTTGCTAAATTCAGTTAAAACTTTTGATAAAAATCTAAGCTGAATTTCCTCAGGATATTTTTTATATTCTTCCGCATCTAAGAATGTAATTCCATTATCTTTTTTTATAATTTTTTTAAAGGCTTCTTCGGTGTAAAATTCGATAGCAGATCTTACCTTTTGAAGAGACGAAATTGTATTACTTAACCTTTCATCTTCTAAGCCCAATTTAGAAAAAATCTTTTTTAAATTTCTAACTTTAACCCTTAGATATTTTTCATCTTTATTAGAAGGGTCTTCTATCCACTTTTGCCTTTGATCTTTTAAATATTTTTTTATTTCCAATTTGGAAACATCCATTAAGGGCCTTACAATATTTAAATCATTTCTTTTAGAATACTCTTTAATACCTGAAAGACCATAAAGACCACTACCCCTTATTAGATTTAGATAAAAAGTTTCTGTTTTTTCGTTTAAATTATGACCAACAAAAATAGTTTTAATACCATGTTCATCGCAATATTTTTTTATTAAATCATATCTATATTCTCTAGCAACAGCTTCTATATTTGATGTAGGAATTTTACCATTATATTTTAAAATAACATTTTTAATTCCAAGTTTATCCATCCAAGAGGACACCCTCCTAGACTCTTTTGCAGAAGATTTCCTAAGGCTGTGATCAACATTAATAACAGATAGATTTACGCTATTTTTATCTGCCCATTTTTTAGAAAGCAAAGCAAGAGCCATAGAATCTGACCCACCTGAAACAGCTATAGCAACAGTATCTTTTTTTGATAAATTATTTTCAGAAAAGATACCTTCAAGCCTTTTAGAAAATGTTGAATAAATTGTCATTAGACCAAACCTTTCTGGATTTTACCTGCCGAATCCACTCTTTTTACCCCATTATAAATCTCTACCACTGGATTATAAGATCCTCTCACCTCTGTCTGCACAGACATCCTATCTGAAGATAACCCCATCTCAGATAACATAATTATTAAATCAGAGGCCCTATCCATAGCATCAACATTATTAGATGATATAACTTTAATTCTAAAAACTGAATTCTTTTGAGTTTTTAAAACACCATTCATTGAATTAAAAATTTCTTTTCTGTTTATTTTATTTTTAGAACTAAAATTTTCAACCTTTATTATTGGTGAAGATGTGGCTTTAGAATTGGAAATTTTCTTTTTATTTATTTTTTTAGATTTATTAAGTTGATTTTTTTTGAAAACAACCACCTCTGTTTTTATCTCGTGTCTTGGCAATTCATAGTAGCCACCTTTTGACATTCTACTATTTAGTTTTTGATATAAAATATTTTCTTTTTCCAATAGCGAAATATACCTAACGATATCTCTTTTCATCTTTGCTGAAATCATAAAATTGGAAGTTTTTATTCTTCTAAAATTAATTTCTGAGTTTTTTATTTTAGATAAATTTTCATCTGAAATATTTTCAAATGACTTAACCTGATCAATAGAAGAATCTAGATAATTAAAATATAATTTATTCTTATCCAGATCAGATAAAATACCTTTCATGTTATCAACATAACCCTCTAATTTTTTTCTTTCAATATTACCCTCAGATAAATAAGATTTTAATTCTTCAAAAACACCTTCTTCTGGTGAAATCCCCATATATAAATCCGCGTTAATTTTTGATGTTATTGCAAGATAATTTTCTAATGAGTTTTTAAACTTATTTTTTTCACTTATAAAATCATTTTTACTACTAATTATTTTAGAGTTAACTTCTTCTATAATATTAGAATGATCAGCAATTTTAGATTCAACAATTCTGTTATCTTTCTCAATCATAGCATCAATACCATTAATATTATTTGACGCACAAGAAGTTAGTAGAAATGCAAATAATATAACTAAATAATTTTTCATAACATATATCCTTTGTTTATCTCCTCATACTTTAATATTATAAAAGCCCTTCATAAAATGAAAGGCTTTTTTAAGTTTTATTTAAAATATCTATATAGTCATATCAAGGAACTTATCAGCTCTCTTCTTAACTATCTTAGATCTAGATATTTTATTTAACTCTTTAAGATTACTCTCTAGAGACTTTCTTAGATTTTCTATAGTCTTTTGAGGATTTCTTTGAGCGCCTCCAATACCTTCAGAAACTATTTCATCTATTATTCCTAATTTCTTAAGATCTTTAGATGTAAACTTTAAAGCTTCTGCAGCAGTCTCTTTTTCATCTCTTGATTTCCAAAGGATTGCTGATGCGCCTTCTGCAGAGATAACTGAATATATAGAGTTTTCTAACATTATAACTCTATCAGCGGCTCCAATTGCTATTGCACCACCAGATCCACCTTCCCCGATTATAACAGAGATAACTGGCACTTCTATTGAAAGAGTTGTTTGAATACTTTTAGCTATAGCTTCGTGTATACCTCTTTCTTCAGATTCTTTACCTGGATATGCTCCTGTGATGTCTATAAGATTTATAACTGGCATATCAAACTTTTCAGCCATTTTCATAATTCTAACAGCTTTTCTGTAACCTTCTGGTTTTGCTTGACCAAAGTTTCTGTAAACACGACTTTGTATATCATTACCTCTTTCTTGAGCTATGATTGCAACAGATTCATTACCTAACTTACCAATACCAGATATAATTGCCTTATCATCACCATATCTTCTATCTCCAGCTAATTCTTGGAAATCTGCCACGAATGAATTAATATAGTCACTTGCAAGAGGTCTTTGAGGATGCCTTGCAATTGCAGAAATTTCAACTGGTTTTAAGTTTGAATATATTTCTTTAGTTTTAGCATTTAGTTCTTTTTCTAGAGCATTTAATTTTTCTAGATCTGGAGATTTTTGTGTTTTAATTTTTTCGATCTTACCAGATAATGCCTCTAATTCTTTTTCAAAGAAAAGAAATTCCATCATTTATCTCCTTAACTATTTTTTAGCCTTAAGCAATAAGCTCATTACGTTACTTAGAGTTGATTTCATATCTTGTCTATCTATAACGATATCAACCATTCCTTTTTCTTTTAAGAATTCTGCTGTTTGGAATTCTTTAGGTAGCTTTTCTCTATTAGTTTCTTCAATAACTCTTCTACCAGCGAAACCAATTCTTGCGCCTTTTTCGGCAATATGAATATCACCAACCATTGCGAAAGAAGCTGGAACTCCACCATATGTAGGATCTGTGAATACAACTATGTAAGGAAGTTTTGCTTCATCTAACATGTTTACACCAACAGTAGTTCTTACCATTTGCATTAGAGATAAAACAGATTCTTGCATTCTTGCTCCACCTGATGCTGTTAAAACAACGAATGGCACTTTTTTACTAACTGCTAATTTCATGGCTTGAACAAGAGCCTCTCCTGTTGCAACGCCCATAGATCCAGCCATAAATCTAAAATCGAATACTGAAATAACAGCTTCTTGACCATTAAGCTTTCCTATAGCAGATTTTATAACGTCTTTTTCACCTGTTTTTGCTCTTTGTTGAGCCAATCTATCTGAATATTTTTTTAAATCCGTAAATTTAAGAGGATCTTCTTTAACTTCTGGATGAGGTAAAGCTTTATACTTTGAATCATCAAACAGTATATCAAATCTCTCTACTGGAGTTAACATCATGTGATAGCCACATTTAGGGCAACTATTTTGAAATTTTTTAAAGTCTTTATGGTGAACCATTTCCCCACATTTAGGGCATGATATCCAAAGGTTTTCAGGCACATCTTTTATTTCAGTTGAAGATGTTTTAATTTTTGGCCTATCTTTTTTTATCCAACTCATTTCTTTTCCTTATTAATTATCAGTATTTAAGCTATCGAACAATACTTTACCTGGCTTAAATCTAACTGATTTTTTAGTCTCAACTCTGATTTTTTTACCAGTTTTAGGATTAAGTCCTTCTCTAGCTTTTTTTAATGAAGGTGTGAACACACCGAAACTTCTTAATTCTACTCTTTTATCTTCTTTTATAGAATCTTTTATTATTGATAAAAAAGACTCCAATAAATATTTAATATCCTTCTCTTTAAGATGAGGATTTTTTTCAGCTAATTCCTTTATTAAATCTGATTTTAACATCTAAAACTCCTTGTTATTTCTCGTAAAATAGCAATTTCTTTTTTATAATGCAACACTTTATTTGATTTAAATATAAAAAGGAAGGCAAAATACCTTCCTTTTGAGCTCCGATTCGCTTTTTTAGAATGTATTTTGGATTTGATTTGAAATATCGAATATACCAAATAGAACCCATGCAACAACAGCAAATATGAACATTAAAGCTATACCATTAAGTATGGCTGCTTGAGCTTTTATAAGCTTAATACTATCTTCTAAGAATTCACTTGCTATCTTTTCCAAAGCTTCTTGGAAATTATCAAGCTCAGAATAAATCGTAAGGTCACCAATAATTTCTCTTGTTGGGAATTCGAATCCCGTTCTATTTAAAGCTTGTCCTAAATTGGCACCATTTCTCATGTAGGCCAATGTTAAATCCAATCTTTCTGTTAGATAGATTGTAGAATCTTTTCTAATCATTTGAACACCTTTTACAATAGGTACTCCGGCTTTAACTAGAGCTGAAAGCGAAAGAAGTAGTGACACACCACTAAACATTCTATACAGAGACCAAGGTGGGACTTTATCTAAGAATTTTCTCAAAGGACCTGTAAGGTATTTTAATGACATACCAATTACAACAAATACAGCTATTACTGCAGGTGGAATATAAAACCAGTAATGAAGCATGAATTCAGACAAATCAATCAAGGATCCTGCCATACCACCAACTTCTTTTCCTTCAAAGAATTCTGCCATAGGCGGAACCATCTTAAGACCAATCATAATAAGTAATAAAAATGTTAATAATATTAGGAATGCAGGATATGCAAGGGCAGATTTAAGAGGTTCTAAAATTCTTTTATAACCTTCTGAAACTCGTATAAGATTAACTAGGGAAACTTCTAATCTAGACATGTCTCCGGCCATTAACATCATTCGTTCTCTTTCAGGAACCCAACCTGATATTGCGTCGGCGAAACTTCTACCTTTCTGAAGTTCATAAATCCAAGCTGAGAGGGCTATTGCAGGTGCTTCTTCCACCTTTTTACCATCATAGGATTCAATCATCCAAATTCTTTCAAGAGCATCTGACAAAGAGAAATTGTTTCGTAGTAAAGAAGCTAGTTTATGGTATATTCTTAGTCTAGCTTCACTGCTACCGTTAAATGAAAATCTTGCGAATTTTACACTTAAAGGCATAATACTATTTATATTTTTTACTCTTACGTTAGGCATTTATACTCTTTCCATAAATTTAAAAGATAATTAACTATATCTATCGATGAATCCACACCATCTTTCAACTTCTTCAATACTAATAAGACCTCTAAACATCTTTTCAACCGCTGCTTCTTTCAGGGTTCTTCCGGATAATTCATTGATCCAGTACTTCATAGCTTCTTCATTTTTATTCACTGTCATAAGTTCTAAGAAATATGCATCTGGAATAATGATTTCTGAACAAACTGTTCTACCTGTAACACCTTTATAGTCACATTGTTCACAACCATCTCCTTTTAATGAAGTTTGTTGTAAACCTATATCACCATAAGCTTTTAATATTCTTTGATAGGCTTTCATTTCTGGATGATCTGCTAGCCTTTTTTTACAATTAGGACACAGTGTCTTGAATAGACGTTGAGCAGTTAATCCTCTCATAATCTCAGGATCTTTAAGCTTAAATGGCTCTACCCCCATATCCATAAGTCTCAAAATAATCGCTGAACCTGAATTGGCATGGAGTGTAGTCCAAACGTTGTGACCAGATAAGGCACCCTTAAAGGCTAATTCTGCTGCGGAAAGTGTTCTGACCTCACCAATCATTAATGAATCGGGATCGGATCTAAGAGAGGCAGCCAAGGCTTTAATGAAAGCCTCTTCTTTTTCTTCTTCGTTTTCTGCATTTGTAACGGGCATCTGTCTCGCACCTGGAATTGGATACTCAGGAGGATCTTCCACCGTAATTAGATTGATTTCATAATTATTTTCTTTTAAGTACTTAATCATATTTCTTTGAAGAGTTGTAGATTTACCCGAGCCGGTTGGACCAGATACAACAACAATACCTGTAGGTGCAGCTCTTAATTCTTGGAACTGTTTATCTTCTAGTTCTGTGAAACCACCAGCTTTTAAATCGTCATTTTTACTACTTGTATTGGCATAAAGTAGTCGCATAACTAAATATTGTGAACCAAAGGCTATGGGATTGAACTGTAAACGAATCGCAAGCACGTTACTTGGAAGATATAAATCTGTATCACCTTGTATAGGTGTATCCCCTAGTTTCTGACCCGCCTGGAATTCATTTTGAGAATAGTTAGAATCTGATATATCTGCAGATGCAAATACTGAACGGACGAATGCCTCTCCCCAGTCTCCACTATACTCTAGAACTGTTTGCATAGTACCATCAACTCTGAAAATAACTGATGTTTCTTTTCCTACTACGACGTGGACGTCGGACACGCCTAGCTTTGCTGCTTTAGCGATGATATCAACATAGGCCTTTTGCATTTCATTTTTGAAATTACCTCTTTGTTGATTTTTATTATCTATAGTTAGGAAACGAGATTCGTTTTGATATAAAGAAGATAGCAATCTCATACCAAGATAAATAGGATCATGTATCTCATAACCACTTCTTTCCATTAAGGATTTGAATGCAAATACTCTACCGTCAAACTTATGTGTTTCTGAAACTACAAATGTACCATCAGAAAATAGGGCCAAAATGTCTTGATGACCTTTTGCCATTTCTAAATCGGAGAAGTCACTTGTTAATAAGCGATTTTCATCAGCAAATAGTTTCTCTGCTAGATCTTCTTCATTTAGATTTAATAGATCTTCTTCTTTTATTATAGCCATTCATTTAACCCATATATAAAGTGTATACTTTTCCAGCTTTTTTGAAAACAACTGATTCATTAGTTATTTTGATAACTTCAAACTTATCTACAATGTTTCCTTTTGCAATTTTAGATGTTTTTCCTGATTTAATATTTTTAATTACAGCTATTAATTCACCTTTAATACCCATTATAGAATCTATAGCTATTAAATCAGAAATATCCTGCTCTTGCTCCATTTTAACAAAACCTTTTTGATTTAAAGCAAGTTGTTTTTCAGCTTCTTTTTTAGCTTCTTCATTTTGTCTTCTATCTAAGAAATCTGCCATAAAAGCTATTTCCTCTGGTAAAACACCATTATTTTCTTTTTTAACTAAAAGAGCCAAATCATAATGATCTCCCTCAGGATCTTCTAAAATAGCATTAATTAAACTATCAATTATCTCCTGCTTTTTAGCCTCGACCCTAGCCTCTTCTTCTTCCTTCAACCTTTGAGCATCCATTTCTTTTTGAAGTGCCTCAGCCCTTCTTTTTTCAGTTTCTGCTTCCATTCTTTTCTTTAAAGTTTTTGCTTCTAGCTCTAATCTAGCAGCTTCTTTTTTAGCCTTTAATTCATCTAAAGAAAGTTGAAGTTTTTCTTGTTCTGATTTTAATTTAATAAGAGCATTTTTTCTTTCAATTTCTGTCATGATAGAGAAAAGATCATCTGTTTCTTGGAATTCTCCTCCATCGAAGATGTCTTCTATTAGCATTTCTTCTGCAACAACCTCTGTATCACCATAGTCATCAAAAGTATCTTGTGAATAAGATATTTTTGCCATAGACAATACCAATAATAATGAAAACAAACTAGTCTTTACCATAGATCTCTCCTTTATATTTCCACTTCTTTCCGTTCATACTCCATTCAATTGAAGTAACTACCATTCCTCCAAAACTATCTAGGAACGGAGAAAACGTTGAAAATTTTTCTTTTGATGTAATTTCAAAACTTACAAACTTATATGTTTTTTCTTGAATACTTTTACCTTCTCCAAAAGAGAATGTTTTGCTTCCTTGCTTAACAATACTTGATATTTTGTTTTCTTGGAAGAAATCTTTTAATGACTTTTCAATATATTTAACATTTTCTCTTGGCTCTGAAACTAGTTTTTTAACTTTATCAAATTTTAAAACACCACTAGCTGAACCATTCTTACTAACTGTTAAACTCACATCTGAAGGAATATATCCCTCTTCCTGTGCTCTAAATACATACTCTTCTTTGCTAAGACCTCTTTTTCTCCAATCTATTCTAGCTCCATCTTTACTACAGCTAATACCGGAGAAACCCCAGCCAGCAAAAGGCAAATAAACGGATTTTAGCGTTGAGAAACAAACCTTATAAATTTCTTCTGGATCATAAGCATTTTTCCAAGGCTTTGCTTCGTCTATTTTCTTTTGTATCTTTCTTTTTTCTTCTTCTTCTCTAATCTTTTTTTGCTTTGCTAATCTTTGTCTTTGCTTAACAACTAATTCTTGAGCTGCCTGTCTTTTGTTCTCCATATATTGATTTTTAAATTTAAACATAGAAAAAACAACCACCATGGATATGAATAAAAATATTATAAAGCTATAAGTTTTTTGATCTGATAATGACTTGATTTTTGCTAAAGAAAAATCGTCTATCATTGTTTTTAATTCAGCACCTATATCAGCATCTGAAACATTCCAAGAAGGAGGCGCAACCTTATATCCCCAATCAGGAACTGATAACATTGTTTCAAAAGCTAACCTAGCTTCTGACTCACTTTTATAAAGAATATCCTCTTCTGGTAGAATCATGTCATTTCGAATAACAAGCATCCACCAACCTTCAGGAACTTCAAATACACAAAGAGCGCTACCTTTGTCAGAATATCTACTTGCTACAAATGGTGCCGCAGCTGACATTCCTTCTTTATACCCATCCTGAGATGACATAAGACCATATTGAGCGACCCCAACTTCTTTAACGCAATAAAGATCATATTTGTTATCTTGTAAAACTTTTGAAACAGCTTTTATTTCTTTAAGCTTATTTTCTTCATCGTTAAATGGTTGCCAGAAGATACCAACCGCATATTTTTTTCTATCTACAGTTATGTAACTTTTTGTACTAGCACCAGATCTTTTTGCTTTTTTCACGGGAGCTGTTGGCTTAGCAATTGAAACGTCTTTACTTTCGCCTTTAGAAGTTTTCTTTTCATCCTTTTCTGCGTTAGACGAGCTTGAAGAGCCACCCTTGTTCTCAGATGGCTTTTGATTTATAAATTCTTTTATTTTATCTATAAAATTTATCACTCTCTCTCCAATTTTAAATTTTATTATCTTAAGAAACTACCCTCTAGAGCTCTGTTATTAGGATGCAATGGTGAATTTATCACTTGTGGAGTAATTAATACAACCAACACATCTCTTTCCACGTTGCTAACCCTTGAACCTCCGGCAGCTATGAAATTAGGATCTCCAAGACCTGTGTTTGTGTTCTCATTCTTAACTTTTTCAAAGCCCGTAAGAACTACTGTTTGACCAGATCTAAGGACTAATTCTTGAAGGAAACTTCTTTCTTCAATTGTTGGAAGTTGGATATTTGTGATAGATTGATCATCTTCACAGTCAACCTCTGTAGTACCGTCAGCTGCATAGCAGGTATCGTCGTTTTCTTCACTACCAGTTGATGAAACAGTATCAAGAGATATTAACTCTGTATAAGAAAGGTTAAACATCATTAACAATCTACCATTATCCAAAATATTTGGAAGCAATTGAATTGAGAAACCCTCTTCTATTTCATCAGTTTGAACTTCTGTTTCAGAACCACTTTCAGTACTTACAACTTTAATTTCACTAACATACTTATATTTTTTTAAGTTATTAAATGGAACTACTTTATTATTAATAGTTGTTAAAACAGCACTTGTTAATAGAGATGTTCTTCCCTGCTTTGATATTGCAGCTACTACAGCATCTATATTAGGACTATTAACTTTATGACCGTCTCCTGCTTTATCTGTATTTCCTATCATATATTGTATACCAGAACCATTTGAAACTGCACCAGTACCACTAATACCTTTGAAATTAAGATCCTTATGAAGCAATTGGAAATTAATCCCCATAGAGTCTCCATCATTTAAAGACACTTGCATAATTTTAACAGCGACAACAACTTGTCTAGAAAATCTTTCATTTTGAATTCTAATGAACTGACCTATTTTTTTGATAACATCTGGAGATGAAGTAACAGATATTGTACCTGTTGATTTCGAAATTGTTATAGAACTCTTATCATCTTCTTCTGTTTTAATAATATCGTTAAGACCTTGCTCAACCTCAGTCCAAGCATCAAAAGTTGAAGAAGAAGAAACTGAGCCTCCCCCACTAGATGCAGATACTGACGTGCTGAAATCTGATGATGTTGATAAAGCATATAACGCAAATATTTTTGTCTTTCTTTTATAAAGTACTATTTCGTTACCTGTATATTCCCAATAGACACCTATTTCGTTTGAAATAAGATTTAATAGACCACTTAAAGAACCTGTATAAGAAAGTTGAAAATTTTCACCTTTTAAACTCTCGTCAACAGAGTCCAACCTAACTTTTAAACCTGTAAGATAATATAACTTATTAGCAAATGAAAATATATCTAATTCCTCTTTAGAAGAGAATGTTATTCCATAATCCCCCTCTAACTCTTTAGGAAGAGGTTTTCCAGAAGACAAGATAACACTTTCATCACCTAAGAAAAGCTCATCAGTTTCAGAAACTGTATCAACCTCTATTGCCTCACTAGGAAGCTTAGACTCTTCAATCCTTTCTTTTATCTCTTCAAAAGAATGATCCACGTTTTCCATGATATGCTCTTTAACTTTTTCACCATAACAACCTGTCAAAGAAACAGAAGCCAATAAAAGTATTGCTAATAACTTTACCCTACTAATTTTAACCATTATCATCTCCCAATGTTTTTATAACTAAAACCTTATTCCCCAAATAGAATTTTGCATATGGAGGTGGAAAAGCTTTTGAAAAGCTTTTTATTAAAGCAGATGTAACATCCTTATACCTACCTCTAAATATAGCTGACGCCCTTAAAGGATATTCTCTATCCGTTTGCCACAAAATCTCCCAACCAGTTTCCTCTGACCACTCTTCAAGAACCTCCCTTAAAGTAAGACCTTCTTTTGCAACCCAATTTTGAATTTGAGTTTCATAATTAACCATTTCTTGAGTTTCATCACCTTCAGCCTCTACAACCTCAACCTCAGGATTTATATAACCTTTTATATGATCGAATTTATTGCCTTGATCCCCACCAAAAGGAGATGAAACAGATAAAACTCTCATACCATCATCTTCAGCCATTTCATTATTTCCTAATGGCATAGCAGCTCCCTTAGAAGTTGCTTTATCAGAGAATACCGACGCTGGAAGCTCTGAAACTAAATCTGCCCCACCTGAAAAAGAGCCCAAATCTATACCAGCTGGGATTACCGATTTTTCTGCTGTACCGAAATTTTCATTAAAAGAACTCATTTGAACGTCTGCAGTATTAATTTCTGCCCAACTGGGAGCATTAACTACACTACCAGATTCTGCAAACGAATAATCCGCCCTTGACGGCGTGGCCATTAAAACTACTAATAAGCTTAAGGCTTTTTTAATATTTGATAAACTCATGGTTTCCCCTCTCTTTAGCTTTTAGTATAACTAATTTTCAAAAACTTTTCAAGAAACTTTTTTATTATTGTATCAAAAAAATGGAAACATTGCAAACGAAATAAAAATACATTTTTCTTGTTTTCTTTTTTTGTTTTACTTATAATGCAATTGCAAGAAAAGGATTGATAAATGAGCAAGATTATAAATGGAAAAGAGATAGCTGAAAACATATTAAAAGAACTTAAAGAAGAAGTTAAGGCTGCAGAGACTCAAATAAGCAAATCACCCCAACTTTCTATAATATTAGTTGGAGATAATTCTGAAAGCAAAATTTATGTAAAAAACAAAATTGCCAGAGCCAAAGACGTTGGCATAGAAGCAAGTTTTTATGAACTACCTGAAGATTGTTCAGAAGGCGATTTAGAATTTTTAATAGATAGTTTAAATACCGACGAAGATGTTAATGGAATTATAGTTCAACTACCATTGCCAAAACATCTAAACGAAGATAAAATTTTAAATAAAATCACCCCTGAAAAAGATGTGGATGGATTCACCGATACTAATCAAGATGCTTTATTTAAAGGAAGTTCTGACTTCATATTCCCTGCAACTCCATTAGCTGTTATAGAACTTATTAACAGATTTGATAACGATATAAATGGAAAGAAAAGTTGCGTTATTGGAAAGTCAAAAATTGTCGGGAAACCTCTGGCAAAAATGTTGGAAAACCTTGGTGCGGATGTAACTACTATAGATAGAGACACTAAAAACCCTGAAGACATTTCATCAAGTGCTGACTTATTAATAGTTGCTGCTGGAAGCAAACATTTAGTTAAAGAGAACTGGGTAAAAGAAGACGCATTAATAATTGACATTGGTATTACAAAAGATAACGATGGAAAGATTTATGGAGATGTAGATTTCGATAATGTTGTTGATAAAGCTAGAGCTATCACACCCGTTCCTGGAGGCGTAGGACCTATGACAATTGCAATGCTTCTTACAAATACTGTCAAAGCATTTGAAAAACAAAATAAACTTATTTAATTTTGGAGAATATTATGAATATTTATATACTGATCTTTATATCTTTGATTACTGCTTATGTAATTGGATCAATACCTTTTGGTATAGTAATAAACAAATTATTTAATGGACCAGATTTAAAGACTATTGGATCTGGAAGTACTGGAACAACAAATGTATATAGGGCTTCCGGCGCCGTTGCTGCCTTATTAACACTTCTGCTGGATTCATTTAAAGCTGTAATCGCAATATTAGTTGTTAGATTTTTAATTTCTGGAGATGCTGTTGCAAATTTAGGACTAGAAACCAATCTTGCAGACTTCATGATTTCATTTGTAGCCGGCTTTACAGCATTAATAGGGCATTGCTTTTCACCGTTTCTTAGATTTAAAGGGGGAAAGGCAGTAGCCACTTCTGCGGGATTAATATTTTATTTAAATCCTAAAACTGCATTAATAGCCTTACTTGCTTGGATAATCTTATTTTCATGGAAAAGATATGTATCTTTAGCCAGCATATCAGCTGCATTTGCATATCCTTTGATATTATCTTTCATGGACACTTCAATGATAACTTGTGAAAAAATATATTCTTTTATTTTACTAGCAATATTTATATTAGTAAGACACAAAGATAATGTTAAAAGATTGATAAATGGGAATGAAAATAAAATATCATTTTCTAAAAAGAAATAATTAATAATTAAAATGGATAAAATTGAAAAAATAAATTCCTTAAGACTAATTAATACCCCTCAAATTGGAGGAGTAAATTTCAGACGCCTTATTAATAAATATGGAAATGCAAATGAAGCGATTAAAGCTGTTAAGGTACTCTGGGAACGAAAGGGGCTTGAAGTTTGTAGTGTAGATTTTGCCGAAGCTGAAATTAAAAAAGCTGATGAAAAAGGGATTAGAATTTTATTCTGGAAAGAAAGTGATTTCCCTAAAAAATTTTTAGAAATAGCTGATTTACCTCCCATTATATATGTTCTTGGAAATGTCAGGGCTCTATCAAACAAATCTATTGCAATGGTTGGATCTAGAAATGCATCTGTTAATAGTAGAAATCTAACTTTTAACATATCAAAAGAACTATCTGAAAAAAATATTACCGTAGTTTCTGGACTAGCCTTAGGAATTGATACAGCTGCGCATGAAGGTGCATTAGCTGGAGGTGGAAGCTTTCCAACTGTAGCTGTTTTAGCCGGAGGAGTAGATGTTATATACCCACTTAGAAATAAAGATATATATAAATCAATTATTGAAAATGGTGGTGCTATAGTTTCTGAAAACCTAATTAATGCAAAACCTATTGCTGCGAATTTTCCAAGAAGGAATAAATTAATTTCTGGATTAGCCTGTTCTGTTTGCGTAATGGAAGCTAATGAAAAATCTGGGTCTTTAATAACTGCTAAATATGCTCAGAAACAAAAGAAAAGTATTTTTGCTGTACCTGCAAACCCATTAAACCCTCAAGCTAATGGAACTAATATGCTGTTGAAGAGTGGAGCTAACATGCT
Source organism: Alphaproteobacteria bacterium (assembly GCA_025210155.1). NCBI lineage: Bacteria > Pseudomonadati > Pseudomonadota > Alphaproteobacteria > Alphaproteobacteria bacterium. The sequence goes on from JAOASE010000006.1 coordinate 90,313, forward strand.
TATGTCTGCAAGCGATATTTTAGAAAATATAAATAATGAAATGTCTAGCGATCTATTTGATAGCATAAATGAAGACTCCTTGTCTTTTGAAGATGAACTAGAGGTGGATAAATTGGAAGATAAAAATATTGAGAATGAAATTCTTTCTATGCTTTCTGAAAATCCAATATCACTTCATGAAATTATTGAAAAATCATCTTTAAATAAAAAAGATATAATTTCACACCTACTTTTGCTGGAATTAGATGGCAAAATTATATCTGAAAATTCTAATATGTATTCTAGAGTTTTTTAAACTATTTAAACAGAATTTGATTATATATAGATGCTATTGAAATGCAGGCCGTCTCTGCTCTAAGAATTAGAGAACCCAGATCTATGGACTTAACATTATATTTTTCAAAAAGTTCAAATTCCTGTTTTGAAAAACCTCCCTCTGGACCAACTATAAATATATTTTCACTTTTGAAGTTTATTTCTGTATTTAATAAATTAGATCCTTTACCAGCCCTCTCATCTAGCGCATATATTTCAACATTATCTTTTTTAGATTGGCCTCTTAGAAATTCCTCCAACTTTATAACGTCTGAAATTTCTGGAACTGAAATTCTTTCACACTGTTCACAAGCCTCTTTTGAAATAGCTTGCATCTTATCTTTTCTTATATGCTTGCTATAAGTATGTTCCGTTATGATTGGAGTTAATTTAGAAGCACCTAATTCTGTAAGCTTTTCAATTAGTATAGAAAGCCTATGTGGTTTTATTAAAGAAAAAGCAATGTGTAAATTTGTTTGCAATTCTTCTGATAAGTCTTTTACTTTTTTAACTGGAAGTAATGAGCAACTCTTTTTGGTTAACTGAGAAATCTCTGCAACAAACTCTCCTGATATAGAATTGAAAATATTTATTTTATCACCTATAGATTTTCTCATAACATTCTTTAGATAATGAGTTGTTTTGCTATCTAACTCTATAATTTTATCTTTAGAAATTAACTCTTCTACACATATTCTTATTTGCATTTTTATGATTCCATTTCTTCAACTTTTGTGATATAATATATTCATGATATATAAAAATTTTAATATTAAAACATTTTTTTTAAGTATAGTTGCTCTATCATCCTTTGTGATAGGTATTATTTCTTTTGAGGAAGCTAAGGAAAAAGAGATCTATAGATTTGAAAAAGTCGATATCAACAATGTTAAGGACTTCCCAATAGAAGATGTTGAGAAAAAGATTTCTAAATTCATTGGTATGAATATGGAAGATATAGATATTGAATATCTTAAAGAAGATTTATTAAACCTTGGTTGGGTTAAGAATGTATCTGTTAGAAAAAAGTTTCCAGATCAAATTATAATGACGTTTATAGAAAAAGTTCCTTTCGCAGTTTGGAAAAGAAATGGTAAATTCTTGTTTATTGAGGAAGATGGGTCTGTAATAAATTATCCTATAAAATTTTCTCACACCGATTTTATACTTGTTGAAAATAGAATCCCTCCTTCTAACTTAAAAGAATTCTTTTCAATTCTTGATCAAAGCAAATATATAAAAGAAAAAGTTCTTTCAATTAAAAAAATATCTAATAGAAGATATGATATAAAACTTAAAAGCTTTGATAACACAATACTTATAAAACTTCCTGAAGAAGAGGTTTTAAGCACCTTAAAAAGGCTTGAAAAAATGGATGTTGAAAGAGATTTTTTAAAAAGAAATGTTAATGAAATAGATGCAAGAAATTCTGATTGGATAATTAGGTAATAGAATGATTTATTATGGGAAGAAAAAAAACGAAACATCTTCTAATCTTATTTCTGGAATAGAAATAGGAACTTCTACCATATCATGTTTTGTTGGAGATTTTGACGAAGAAAAAAAGACTAGTGCAATATTAGGATTTGGTCAAAATAAAAATCTTGGAATGGATAGAAATAGAATTACAGATATAAAGAAATTTAAGAATTCTATCCAATCAGCTATTAAAAAGGCAGAAGATGAATCAGGAACTAAAATAGAAGAAGCTTTTATCACCTCTAGTTTATTAAAACCTAAAACAAAATTAGTTAATGTTTTAAGCGAAATAACCTTTGGAAAAAAAGTTTCTAACTATGATTTAAATCATGCTTTTAGAAAAATTGATCTATCTAGTTTTGAGAATGATGAAAATAAAATACTTCATATAATACCTGTTGAATATAGGCTTGACGGGAATGAAATTAAAGGTTCTCCAATTGGTTTGTATGGTAGTCAACTTCAGATAAAATATAACATTGTTTACACAAATAGATTTGCATTACAAAATATCAACAACCTTATTAAGGGATGCATGATTGATGTTAAGGCAATTACAACATCTGCATATTCATCGGGCCTAGCTTGTATGGAAAGTATAAATCATTCTGTTGGAAACTATATTGTTCTAGACATAGGAGCTTCAAATGTATCTATTGCAATGTTTTCTAAAGATTTATTACTCCACTTAGTTCAATTACCTCTTGGTAGTGAATATATAACTATTGATATTGCCAAGGTTTTGAACACTGATAAAAAAGAGGCTGAGAGAATTAAAAATCTATATGGTTCTGTCGAAATATCTGAGAATGACTTTACAAATAATGTAAACATTACATCTTTAACAGATACAAATCAAAAAGAGATTTCAACAGTATCTAAAGGTGATATTTGTAATATCATAAGACCTAGAGTTGAAGAAATCTTTAACTATGTTAGAACTTATTTAGAAAGCAGGCATGCTCTTGCCCCTATAAGTAAAATACTTATGACTGGCGGCGGTGCAAATTTAAATGGCATGAAGGATTTAGCTGAAGAAATATTAGGCAAACCTGTTTCTAAAATTGCTTATAATAAGTTTTCAACTCCTATAGAAGAATTGTCGGATCCTATGTTTGCTTCTTTATTCGGATTGATAGAATATAAAAGCATTCATGAATATGAATTAGAAAAGAAAGAAAGTCTTAAATCTAAGATTTTAGCAAAAGTTAAAAAGTGGATTGACGATAACTTTTAACTTTGGAGGTTTTAATATGTTCAAAAAAAGAAAACAAAAAATTCAAATATCTCCTTCTATATTTGCGGCAGATACTTTAAATCTTGAAAAAGAAATAAAACTAATAAACAAAACCTCTTGTGAAATGATTCATGTTGATATAATGGATGGAATATTTGTCCCAAACGTATCTTTACCATTGAGCATAATAGATGTACTAAACAAGAAATCAAATAAAATTTTAGATGTTCATCTTATGGTTAAAAAGCCAATTGATTTTATCAACAATATATCTAAAAAATTTAAAAAAGGAATTATAACAATTCATCTTGAAGCTGAAAAACCATTAGAAGCTTTGGAACTAATAAAGAAGTTAAAATTCAAAGCTGGAGTAGTTATTAAACCCGAAACTTCTTTTAAAAAAATGGATAAATTCTTAAAGGAAAACCATGAGCTAATTGATAATGTTTTGGTTATGGGTGTTACCCCTGGTTTTTCTGGTCAAAAATTTAAAAAAGAAACGATAAATACCGTTAAAAATATTAGGAATATATTAGATGAATTAAAATCTAAAATAACTATAGAAGTTGATGGTGGAGTGAATGATAAAAACATGAAATCTTTAAAAGATGCCGGAGCTAATATACTTGTTGCTGGCAGCTATATCTTTTCATCAAAAGACTATGAAAAATCAATAAAAGAATTGAGATAAATTTTATTTAGAAAATATTAATATTCTGATTATATCAGAAAAATCTTTAATTGTTTCTTCTAATTTAAAACCGTTATTTGAGAAAATCTCTTCGATATCAGATTCTTGCCCCCCTCCGATCTCAAGATATATTTTTCCAGTCGAATCCGATAACAAATCCAGATCCTTTATAACTTTAGCTATATCTCTATAGCAGTTCAACCCATCATTACCACCATCCAATGCAAACATAGGATCATACTTTTTAACTTCCAATTGAAGATCTTTTACATCTCCAGATTTTATATAAGGAGGGTTTGAAATTATCAAATCAAACTTTTGATCTTTATCAAAATCCTTATCTGAAAGATAATTCCAAGATTTATTTTTCAACAAAAATCTATCAGAAACTTTTAATAAATTTGAATTTTTGTTAGCAATCTTAACAGCCTTTTTAGAGATATCAAAACCCAAGCCTTTTGCATTTTTGAAGTGTTTTAATAGTGATAACATTATACATCCACTACCAACTCCAAACTCTAATATTGAAAGAGGTTTTTTCTTATCATTTTTTGAGACTATATCATCTACTAAAATTTCAGTTTCAGATCTTGGATCTAGAACATTTTTTGTAGTTATAAATTCAGAATTATAAAATTCCTTTCTGCCTATAATTTTATATAGAGGAATTCCTCTCAATCTCTTTTTAAGAAATATATTTAATTTTATTTTTTGAAGAATAGAAAGCTTCTTTTTTCCAAATAAAAATAATTCATTTTCTTTTATACCCAAAATATAAGATAGAATAATTTTACTTTCTAAAGAAGCCTCTTCTTTTGATATAGGCGATAACTTTTCTGCTATTTTTTTTTGCAAGCTTTTAATTGTCTTTGTCATATTTTTGTGCTATACTTTTCTTATATTAATTGAATATATAATATAGGTTTTATTATGAAAAACAAGATAAATTCACACTTTAAGATTGTTGTTACTATATGTACAGCCTGCGCTACTATGGTGTTTTTAAAGTTTGCCTTAGCTCAAAGCGAAACTCAAAAATCTATCTACAGAGAAGAAACTAAAATATCTGAGGAGATAGATAATTATGAAGCTATGGAAGAAAAATATAAGCTGGAAATAGAAAAAAAGCAGAAAATAATTAATACTGCTCAAAGCAAAATGAAAAAGCTTAGAACTGATATATTTGAAACAGTTCAAGAAATTCACATAATCAAACAAAATGTTAGAGAGCTTTTCAATAGTAAGAAAAATACATACGAAGGACTAACTACTTTATCAGCTATAAATAGTAAAATTATACCTGAAGTACTTATATCTCCTGTAGGATATCAAAAGGAAGGCACTATAGTTACTGAAAATGGAATTAAAAAGAATGTTGTTAGACCTTGGGGACAAGTCGCTATAAATAGATTTGGCGGACTTATTAGCGTTGACTCTGTAGGAGACAATTTCAAACATAAATATTTTAGAATAACGTATTCTGGATTACCTAACTATATATGTGAGGCCTTAATTTTATCTCGTTGGGAAGACAGCTATATTGGTAGCGCATGGGTTGGTGTTAATGGACATTACTTTTCTTGGGAAGAAGAATTTCAAGAAAACAGCTTGCCTATAAATCAACAAAAAGCCAAGGAAATTTGCAGAGGTGGTGGATACTTCCAAATAGGATTTGAATAGATTGAGATAATTAAATACCCTCATTAAAAGTGAGGGTATTTTTTACATAACTCAGAAACTAAATCTTTACTTTCTTTTATTAATTTATCATCTAAGCTTTCTTTGCTTTTAGCTTTTATTAACCTAGATATTATATTTGCTATTAAAACCATATCTTCCTCTTTAAATCCCCTTGTTGTACAAGCTGGAGTTCCCAATCTAATACCATTAGGGTTCATAGGAGATTTGTCACCAAATACTGAATTTTTATTACAGATAATACCAACCTCTGTTAGCAAATCTTCCATTTCAGATCCTGAAACCCCATAGCTTTTTAGATCGACCAAACAGATATGATTATCAGATCTATCTGATACAAGATTTACATCTTCTTCTTTTAACTTATCACAAAATGCTTTGTTATTTAAAATAACTTGCTTTGAATATTCTTTAAATTCTGGTTGTAGCGCCTCATAGAATGAAACCGCTTTTCCAGCTATTATGTGTTCCAGCGGACCCCCTTGGCAACCTGGGAAAATAGCCTTATCTATGAACTTGGCAATAGACTCATCATTAGATAATATCATTCCACCTCTAGGACCTCTTAGCGTCTTATGAGTAGTTGTTGAAACTATATCAGCGTATTTACATGGATTTTCTAATTGCTTTCCTGCAACTAGCCCAGCAAAATGAGCCATATCCACAAACAACAATATTTCCTTATCTAATTTTTGTAATGAATTAATTTTATTTCTAATTCTTTTATAATCTATATCCCTTGTGTAGGCAGATCCACCCAGAATAACAACAAAACCTTTTTTAACATCTTTTGGAAGAGATGAATAATCTTCTATTTCTTTTTCTATAAAATCATAATCTATTAAGAAGCTTTCATCCAAACCATAATTATATGATTTGAACCATTTTCCTGATATAGTTGGTCTTGCACCATGAGTTAAATGCCCTCCTGCATCTAGAGACATTCCCAATACTTTTAAATCTTGAGGTTTGCATTTAAAATATTCACAACATGCAAATAATACTGCTAGATTTGCAGAGGCTCCAGAATGAGGTTGTACATTTGCGAATTTACATTCAAATAATTCCTTAGCTCTTTCTATAGCAAGAGCTTCAATTTTATCTATTTCACCACAACCTGCATAATATCTTTTTGAAGGATAACCTTCTGCATATTTATTTGTTAATATAGAACCACAAGCTTCCTGAACTTGCTTAGAAACAATGTTTTCCGAAGCTATCATCTCTATAACATTTTCCTGTCGAATCTGCTCTTTTTCTATTAAATCGAATATAATTTGGTCTTTTTTATAACTCATACTTAGCACCTCACTTAAACTACATAAAATTATGCGGGTCAATGTCTATCTTTAATTTTATTGAATTAGGTATCTTTAAACTAGAAGTCCAGTTTATTATTAATTGCTGAATATTCAACCTTTTTTCTGTTTTTATTAAAAATCTTTTTCTATGATTTCCTTTTATAAAAGCAATAGGAGCATCAACTGGGCCTAATATCATATATTTACTATCTGAAGATCTTGGTATTTCCCTTGCAAGTTGATTTGCGAAAACATCTAAGGCACCCTGATCTTTTGAAGTAAGGATAACTGCTGCTAGCCTACCAAATGGAGGCATAGATAGAAGCTTCCTTTCTGATACTTCTAAATTAAGGAACTCTTCTCTATCATTTTTAAGCAGGGCTTGCATGACTTTATTTTCCGGCTGAAAAGTCTGTATTACGACTTCCCCTGATTTTTCACCTCTTCCGGCTCTTCCGGAAACCTGGCTAAGTAATGCAAATGTTTTTTCACCAGCTCTTATATCAGCACCTGTTAACCCCATGTCTCCATCCACAACTATAACTAAAGTTAAATTAGGAAAGTGATGACCTTTTGCAAAAATTTGCGTACCTATTATTATGTCGATATTTCCCTTTTCTATTTCCTCTATAGTTTCGTAAAGTTTTTTAGTTGTATTTAGAGTGTCTGAAGATAATATAGCAACCTTTTTAGTTGGGTATCTATTAGCAACTTCTTCTGCTAACCTTTCTATGCCAATACCATATAATGTGAAACTATCTTTTGCCTCACATTCTGAGCAAACATTTCTTATTCTTGAAAAATATCCACAATGATGACATTTCAACATTGGATTTTCTTTTCCGTGAGCCGTTAAATGCACATCGCAATTAGGGCATTTTTCTTTATGACCACAATCCTTACATATAGCTAAAGGAGCATAACCTCTTCTATTAAGAAATAACATAATCTGTTCATTTCTTCTTAACTTATCTTCTATCTTTTTTATTGAACTAGGAGATAAATAGCTATTGCCCCACTCTTCCTTAATGGGCTTATCAGATCTTAAATCACAAAGACTTATATCCGGCATTATAGCCTTACCAAATCTTGAATGAAGTTTTACCTCCTTAAATTTACCTGTTTGAACGTTAGCTATTGTCTCTAGAGATGGCGTTGCTGAAGCTAAGACTATTGGAATACTTTCGAATTTAGCTCTTACTACAGCCATATCCCTTCCGTGATAAACAACATTTTCTTCTTGTTTAAATGATCCATCATGCTCTTCATCGACTATAATTAGAGATAATTTGTGAAAAGGTAAAAACAATGCGGACCTTGTGCCAACTACAACTTTAGCTTCTCCACCTGCTATTGCTAGCCAATTCTTTTTTCTTTGGGATGGTGTTAATGAAGAATGCCAAAGAACTGGCTTGCAACCAAATCTTTTATTAAATTTCTTTAAAAACTGTCCCGTTAGAGAGATTTCTGGCAACATTATTAATGTTTGGTTTTCACTATTTTTTGATAGAATTTCATCTATAACCTTAAAATAAACTTCCGTCTTTCCTGAACCTGTAACACCATCTAAAAGGATGGGAGAAAAACCATTCTTTGCTTCTTCACATATAAATTTAACCGCTGAATCCTGACTTTCATTAAGAGTGAATTCCTTATCATAACTTATATTTTGGATCTCGGGTTTTATATCTTCAAACTTGATATCAAAACAGCCTGCCTTCTCCATTTCTTTTACAACTTGAGTTGAGGCTCCTGTTTTTTGAGATAGTTCCGATATAGTATAATAAAGACCTTCACCTTCAGTTTCAAATAAATCTATCACGGACCTTCTTGAATTAGTCATTCTAAATCCCTGCGGAATCCCAGATTTTGCAAATCCATAAAACCTTTCTTGCTTAGCTTCTTCAAATACCTCCTTAACGGGTATAGACATTTTAAACACATTTCCTATTTTTGAAACAGTGTAATTAGAAACCCAAGATATAAAGTCTAAAAATTGTTTGGAAAAAGTTGGTAACTTATCAAACACCCTTTCAACTTCTTTCATTTTCTTTTCGGGTAAATTATCAACTGCAGCTGATAGGACTATGCCAAACTCTTTTTTGTTTCTAAGTGGTACTTGAACCAAACTACCTTCTTGCAAATCTGAAATATGAATAGGCAAAAGATAATCATAACCTTTTTCCAGATTCAAAGGTAGTAGTATATTTTTTGATTTTCTATTGAATATTTCCATTTTAAAGAAGAACCTTTTTATCTTTTTAATCACGGTGATTTATGATATAATATAACATCTTTTATTAAAATAAAAGGAGGAAATTATGAAATTCAAAAAATTGATTTTATCAATGTTTGTTGCAATAATATTTTTGAATATTAGCAATAGACCTGCTCGTTCAGATTATGAAGAAGAAAAAGAAATAGCGAATGGAATTGCTTCTATATTTTTACAAACTGAAGATCCAGATGAAATTGAATTCGGCAGAGAAAAAATATCTCCTAGAGGTGGAAAATTTCAACTTAATGTTAATAAATCATTATGGGATGAACCAGACTCTGAACTTAAATTAGAATATATTCAAAATGAAGATAGGGAAAATGAAAAGCCTCATGTTGATTTAAACTGGGAATAAATTATTTATTCACAACCATTCTGTTTTGCTAATTTAAATTTCGTTAATCTATTTCTTAATTCTTGAGTATTCGACTTTGAAATTATCAGTTTATATGAATTACAAAACTCAGAATTGTTATAGCTATATTTTATTGATGCTTGATTTGAATTTTCTGTTATAAAATTATTTAAATGTTTTTTATAATACTTCCCATATAAACTTTTATACATATTTATTAGCTTAATATCTTGGGATTTAAAGAAGTTTTCAAAAAAGGTTATATATACCAACTCTTCTTTTGAAAAATCACAATTTCTTATAGCAAATAGTAAATTATCCTTCAGAACCCTTGTCTTAATCAACTCTTCTTCTGATGAAGTTAGACAATGAATTTCTGAAGCAGATGAAACAGAATAAAAAAATAAATTTAAAGGAATAATTATTAAAGAAATTTTCTTATAAATTAATTTACTTAAAATCATCTTATACATTCCCCTCCGTTGTTTTAATATATGCTATATAAAAATTTATTAAAAGTAAAGCCGCTTTTGGTTATTGTCTTGATTTTTCCTTTCTTATTTTGTATTGTTTATTGAAATTAAAACTAACTATTAGAGGTGCTATTATGAAAATGGATGCTGGAAGACTTAACAAAGGCAATATCATAGAATTTGAAGGTGCTCAATACTCTGTGTTGAAAACTTATACTATAAAACCTGGTAAAGGTGGTGCATTTATTCAAGTGGAAATGAGAAATGTTAAAACTGGAATAAAAAAAGAAACTAGATTTAGAACTAACGAAAGTGTTGAAAAACTTATGAATGAAAGTAAGCAATGTCAATACCTATTCTCTGAAGGGGATGATCTAGTCTTAATGGACAACAACACTTATGAACAATTTAATCTAGCTAAAGATGTTTTAGGAGGCTCACTTCCTTTATTAGAAGATGGTATGCAAGTTCATGTTCAATTCATTGAAGGAAATCCAATTGGTATTGAACTACCTAAATCTGTTGTTTGTGAAATTGAGGAAACAGAAGCTGTTGTTAAAGGTCAAACTGCTGCCAGTTCAAACAAACCTGCTACATTGACTAATGGATTGAGAGTTATGGTCCCTCCATTTATTGATGCTGGTGAAAAGATTGTTGTTAATACTGAAGATCTTACTTATATAGAAAGAGCTAAGTAATTCTTTTTATATTAAGATAGAGAAAATAAAACCTCCCAATTGGGAGGTTATTTTTATTTAATCCTTCTTTGCTTCTCTCTTTATTTCCACATATCTATTAGATGGATTGTTTTTTTCAGATATATATATTTCTTTATCTAATTTTATATCTTTATTTGATGAATTATTATTTACAACATCTATTGCTGCCTGAGCTCTATCGTTTGCTAATTTCTGATTATTAGGAGTTTTTCCACCATCAGCAGCTCCCGTTATAATATAATAACCCGAAGGAAGATTTTGTAAATTTGTTAAATTCATATCTCCAGCCTTAATTTTTGTAGCTCCTGAAGCGAAATGGATTTTTATAAACTGACCAACCTTCATTTCCGACACTGATTTTGGGGAGCCACTTCCCATCTCTTCAACGTTAAATTTATAATTTTCTATTTCTTCAAGAGAATAGTTAACGATTGTTTTTCCCATAGTTTTATCAACACTGAATTTGCCTAGTTTATTATCATCTTCGATTCCCCATTTTTTAAACTTTTCTTTAACAGCTTCCGTTGGATTGGATTTTTCTGTCTGGATTGATTTCTCTTTTCCAATAGTTAATCCATTAGATTTTAATTTGTCAGAAATCTCTTTACCTTCTTTTGATAGAGTTTGTTCTTTTGAAGTTGAAATTTCAAATTTCCCCTTATATTTTCCATCTTTAGATTCATATAAAACCTTTCCATCTTTTTCTATTAATGGAGTTTTTGGTTCAGGACATAACTTTCTTAAATATCTGGCTACCCAATAAACATTCCCATCTTTCGATGTTGTCCATTTCTTATCGACAGGACTATGTGGGTCTTTAGCATTAAGCCTATAAGATAGAACTCCTGAACCTCCAGCTGCTAATAAATCTTCACACGTTTTAGGTTCTTCAGTTTTAGCTTCTAACCCCTCTTGCCCTATAGCTAGCTTACAGGCTGTTTTGTGTTGTAACCAATATCTACCTTTTTTCTTACACTTAACTAAATTAACAGACTTCATGCCCCTCATTGCCTTATTAGACTCTCCAGTAGTAACTATAACACCTGTACCTACTGCAGTTAGAGCTGTTGCTGCTATAGTGACACCCTTATTATTTTTATATTTCTTTTCTGCTCTACCTAACTTTCTACTATAATTTTCATATTGAGATTTCAGGAATGCTAAATCCGAAGAAATTTCTTCATTATCATTATTTAACTTTGTTGAAATGTACTCTAAATCTTTTTGATCAGATCTCTCGCATTCATCATCGTAAGAATTTACAAACGCAGATAATTCACTTAATCTTGATATATGATCCTCAATTTCGTCTTTACTACTAGCAGAGGAAATATCTCCATTCTCACTTAGAATGGAATTAAAATTGCTTCTTGTTACTTCTGCTAATGCAAATGTTTGTAAAGAAAAAATGCAGCTTATTGTTGTTAATATTATTTTTTTCATTATCTATCTTCCTTTAACGAATATAAATTATATTGGGTAATCCATATTAAGATCTTTCATTAATTCTTCTTCGAACTGTTGATTTTGTTCGAATATATCTTTATCTAAATTTTTAGAGTTATCTTTACTTGTTTCTTCCTTAGACTTTCTTTTACCTGAAAATAGTCCTTTTTTCTCCTTAGGATCTTTTACTTTTGAAGTTTTCTCTTTTTTCTCTTCTGGAGCTTTAGTCTTTTGAGAAGCTTTTGAAGTCTTAGAAGACTTATTAGTATACTTCTTTTTACACATAGTTTGAAGCATTGAAGATGTTACATCTTTTCCATTCCATTTAGAAAGAATGCCATTTTCATCCCATTCTGCATGAGCTGTGCTTAATAATCTATCACATTTAGGTTTCTTCTTATTTCTATAATCTGAGCTACATAAACATTTTTTAATTGCAATATTTTTTGTTACTGAAATTGTTGCCCAAGTAGTTGCTGCTACAGCAGTAGTTCCAGAAATTATAGCTGTAGCTTGCATAGTTTTTGCTTTTTTATCCATGTCTTTGTAATCTTTTTTCACATCTGCAACTTCTTTTTTATACCAAAGAATTTCTTGAAGATTTGAAATAGTGTTATTAATAGACATTAAAGCTTCTGACCTTTGATCTGTGCAGTAAAAAACTTCTGCCGCCTCTTTACATATATGCTCTTCTTCTGAAAATACAAAATTCACGCCACAAGAACATTGTCCGTTAATCCAAGTTCCTGCTCCATTAGCTTCACATAAAGCCTGTCTTGTTTGACATTTACTTGAAGGGATAACATCGCTCCATACTAAACCAACGTTAACACAAGCTTCTTCTGTTCCACAATATATTGGAGTTTCCGCAGAACAAACATGCTCTGTATCTTCTTGTTCTACACCATTAACGTTCTTTGGAAAACACATTCCATAGATAGTTTTACCCTGTGGATTAACCCATTCTGTAATAGTTTCCGTTGGATTACTTGAGTCGTTTGGATTTGTCTTTGTCCACTTTGTTTGCCAAAGACCACCTTGAGCCTCACAATCTTGCTGAGTATAACAGTAAAGAAGTGCATCTCCACAACCCATTTGTTTTTTCTCAACCTCATTGGTGAAAACATTTGTTGCAGAAACTCTACTTCTTGCGTAAGAGTTTGTTCTTTTACCTCTAGAATAAGATGTGCTTGCCATAGATAGCAACATCATTACAGATAATGATACATATAAAACTTTTTTCATTTCTAAATATCCCTTCTTATAAGAATGATATATTTTAACATATTTTTCAATACCTTGCAAATAATTTAAACAACTGAGATTTAACAAATAAAAAACCCCTCAAATTAGAGGGGATTTTATAGAAATAACTATTTACATTATTCTGCTGAAGCTTCTTCAGTAGCTTCTGCTGCTGGAGCTTCTTCAGCTGGAGCTTCTTCAGCGATCGGAGCTGAAATTGTAGCAACAGTGAATTTGTCAGCACTTGAAAGTTTAACACCTGCAGGAAGTTTAATATCTCCACAGTGAAGACTTTCTGCAACGTTAAGGTCTTTAATGTCAACAACGATTTCTGAAGGTATTTTAGATGCAGCACATACTACTTCCAATTCTCTTCTAACGATGTTTAATACACCACCAGCTTTAACGCCTGCACAAGTGTCAGCATTTTCGAATTTAACTGGAACCGCAATCTTAACTTCTTTGTTTAAGTCGATTCTTAAGAAGTCAACGTGCATTGGAGCATCTGTTGTTTTTCCAAATTGGATGTCGTGACAGAATGCTAATTCTTTTTCCCCGCCTTCTACTTCGATTTCGAATTGCCTAGTTTTAAAACCTGGAACTTTCCATTCTTTTTCTAGATCTCTTGGGTCCATTTGAATCAATACTGGAGCTTTTTTGTTTCCATAGATTACACCTGGAAGCATTTTGTTAGCTCTAATAGATTTAACGATCCCCTTACCGCCATTTTCTCTAGCTTGTACTTTTAATGTTGATTTATTTGCCATTTTATTATTCCTTATATAATTTTTTATCAAGTGTTAGAATTAGAGGGAGGCCTCCAAGGGTGTCCGCCCTCTAATATAGTTTCTAACAATTATTTTTTAGATTTAGCTTCTTCTAAAGCAACGCCTAAGATATCACCTAATACAGCACCTGTTTCAGATGAACCATATTTTTCCATAGCTTTTCTTTCTTCGTCAGCTTCTAAAGCTTTAACAGATAGTTTGATTTTACCTGTTTTCTTTTCTACTGAAACAACCTTAGCATCGATTTTTTCACCTTCTGCGAAACGATCAGTTCTTTGTTCGCTTCTTTCTTTTGAAAGGTCGATCTTTTTGATTGTAGCTTCAGTACCTTCAACTTCAACAGTTAATTCTTTTTCATCAATTGCTTTGATTACACAAGTAACTGTAGCGCCTTTTCTTAATCCTTCAACTGAAGAACTTGCTTTAGACTCGTCCATTTGTTTAATACCTAAAGAAATTCTTTGGTTTTCTAAATCTATATCTAGGATTTTAGCTTCTATTTCTTGATCTTTAGAGAAGTCTTTGATTGCTTCTTCGCCAGATTTTTCCCAAGAAATATCAGATAAGTGAACCATACCAGTTAGGTCATCACCAAGGTCAACGAATATACCGAATTCAGTAACGTTTTTGATTTTACCTTTGATAACATCGCCAACTTTATTTGAATCGCCATATTTAGCCCATGGGTTTTCACTACATTGTTTTAGACCTAAAGAAATTCTTCTTTTAACTTCGTCAATTTCTAGAACTAGAACTTCAACTTCATCACCAATAGAAACTACTTTTGATGGGTGAATATTTTTGTTAGTCCAGCTTAATTCTGATGAGTGGATAAGACCTTCAACACCAGTTTCAAGTTCGATGAATGCACCGTAATCAGCCAAGTTAGTTACTTTACCTTTTACTTTGTTACCTGCTTTAATATCAGATGACATAGCTTCCCAAGGATCTTTTTCTAATTGTTTCATACCTAGAGATACTTTTTGAGATTCTTCATCATAGCTAATTACTTTAACTTTGATGTTTTGACCTAGAGAAAGTACTTCTGATGGGTTGAATATTCTTTTCCATGAAATATCTGTAACGTGAAGAAGACCGTCAACACCACCTAAGTCTACGAATACACCGTAGTCTGTGATATTTTTAACAACACCATCTAATACATCACCAACTTTAATAGTTTTGATAATTTCAGCTCTTTGTTTTGTTCTTTCTTCTTCTAAGATAGCTCTGTGTGAAACGATGATGTTAGATCTAACTCTATCCATTTTAAGAACTAGAACGTCTAATTCTTTACCAACCATAGCATTTAAATCTTTAACTGGAACGATATCGATTTGAGAACCTGGCATAAATGCGATTAAGCCGTCAACATCAACTGAGAAACCACCTTTAATTCTATCAAGAAGTCTACCTTTAATAATAGTACCTTCTTCTTGGATTTTTTCTAGTTTAACCCAAACTTCTTCTCTTCTAGCTTTTTCTCTAGAAAGAACGATTGAACCATCTCTTGTTTCATATCTATCTACGAATACATCTACTAGATCGCCAACTTTAATTTCGTCATTTCCGAATTCTCTTTTAGAGATTTTACCTTCTGATTTAAGACCTGCGTCTACAACAACACAGTCTTCATCTGTTGAAACTACAACACCTTTTACTACAGCACCTTGTACTTTAGCATTTTTTTGATCGTCAAATAGAGATTCAAAGTTTTCAGCATTGAAGTCATTTTCATTGATTTCTGGTAAATTGAAATCAAATACATTTTTTTTAACCATTGATTAATTCTTCCGAATTTGGCCAGACCTCCAAGCGCTTTTGGTAAGAAAATTTATTGATTACCAGCACTTCTTTCCAAAACATTTTTAATGTTTTTTCAGAGCGGACTTGCATGAATTATTTTTTATATTGAATTAGCCATGCCACAAAATACAATATTGTTTGAGTGTCATTATATATATAAGTTTAGAAGAGTCAAGGGGAAAGACCATTTTTTAACTATTTTTTATGGAGCTTATTTAACATAATAAAATTTGACTTATTTAGCCTTTTATGATACAATTTTTTTAATATAACGATGGAGGGATATTCAAAATGAATAAATTTATGATACTTACAGTTCTTATGCTTACTGCTCTTTCAGGATGTGGAACTATATATGAGCCAGATCCGGTTGGCACAGGCTATGACATAAACGAACTTAAATTATCTCCTTGTGCTTGCATGCAAGTAATGAACCTTGCATAAGTCCTTTTAAAGGAATAAACATGGGCAATAAAAAGGATAATATCAAAAAAGATAAATATCAAGAAACCCCTATATATCCAACAGAATTTCACACGAGAACCTTTCCTCAAAGAGTTTATATTTGGATTATAGAGAGGTTTGTTTCTATTGCCTGCATACTTGTTCTTTTGTCTGCAATTCAAGCTATTTATATATTTGCCAAAATCAGCACAGTTGAAAAGTCTAACATATATTTTGTATATTGGGATGAATATGAAAATAGATTTAAAGAAAAAGAATTTATTGATGAATTCCATAAAAACGAAGTGAAAATACCTATATATCAAATAACCGCTCAAGAAACTTTAGAAAAGGCTGTTGTTGATAGATATCAAATATCATCCAATGAAATAAATAATGAAAAAAAATGGTGCGGGTGTGAAAAAGAAATATTAGATAGAAAAAAAGCAGCTATATTTACTGATGACTGTTTTATATGTAGACATTCATCAAATAATGAATGGACAATATTCTCGAATGGCATTCTTCAGGAAAACTTAGAAATATTTAACTCTGGAAAAACTAGAAAAGTTGTTTTATTAGAAACAAATATTCTGAATAGTTATGATGCGTATCTTAGACCTAAAGAAACATTTTTTAATAAAATTGCTACGGAGGCTATGAATTTCTTTAATGTTACCAAAAAGAAAGAAGAATTTCTTGCTCAATATATTATGGAAGTCAAATTTGCATTGATACAATATGATAAAAATGGGAAAAAAGAATGGGCGGAGATATTATCCTCAATAGCCCAGATAACTTCTAGAAGTAAGGATTATGGAGACAGAGTTTATGGATTCGTAATAGATGAGCTAGATACTAATTTTGTACCTCAAAAAGAGATGTACTTTAAAAAATATTTAGAGGAGTTAAGAAATTATGAATAAAGCTCCTGAATTTAAATTGATATCTTTCATTGTTGTTATAGTAGCCCTTATAATGATGCTGTTGAATTCTGTATTGACTATATTTATTTTTGATATGACAAAAGGGTTTCAAACTGGTGACTTAAAAAGCCTATCAATAACTGGATTAAAAACCAAGGAAGCAATAATACCTAAAGAAATTGAAATATATTCATCTTCTGAAAATATGTTCAATGCCATACCTATGTCCAACAACATATCTCAAGAGAAGAAAACTCAATTTATCCAAAAGCTTATAAAACAATATCTTATAACTAGATATACAATAAATGGAAATCAATTCTTAATGAATAAGAACATGGGGGAGATGCATCTCAAGCATAAAAAAGGATGTCCTAGAAAACTTGTCAGTCCTATTTATATGTGGAGCATGACATTTTCTGATGCTGGAGAAAGAAAATATCCTTCCGTTTTAGGTAGCGGAGCTAAAGATGATGCATCTCAAGCCTGGATAGAATTTCTTGAAAAAGAAGTTCCAGACATAAAATCTAAAATGAATGCTGGAATAACTAGATCTGTTGAAATACTTCAAGTTCCATATAAAGACGGAGATTGGTGGAAAACAAAAATTAGATTGATATATAGAAATGATATAGAATTTACTAGAGAAGTTTACGAAGATTTCAATATATCTATGGAAGTTATTTTTGCACCAAAAGATAAGAAATTACTAAAAAAAGAACACTATCCATTTAGGCTAGCAAACCTTGCGGAAAGCTTTGGAGATCCTTATATTATGTTTGGATTTCATGTAATACAACTAGTTAAAGAAAAAGAATAAGTTTTACAAGGTTTTAAATAGGGGTAAAATTCTTGTAAAAAATCTCATTTTCTGTTATAATTGTTTTTGGTAGGGAAAAACATGAGCGAGAATAAAGTTAAAATAAAAAATACAAAGACTATGTCTGAGGAAAAAAAATTCTTTTGGATTTCAAAAGTTCTTTTTCTATTTACAGCCATAGCTGCCATTTCAAATATAATTTTATTCTTTGTCGCAACAAACTTAGTTCCAAATATTAAAGTTCAACCATTCTTTATTGAGAGTAAAAATTTAGCTGAAAAAGATATTTTAGTATACAAAGATTATAGAAAAGACCTATCTAGAAGAAATGTTAAGAATGAACAAGAATTCTATAAAATAAAACCAAATTCAGCGTCATTTAAAATTGCAGAAAACAATATCAAAAAATATATCATAGATAGAGAAACAATTGTAAGAGATACTGAGTCTATGTTTAATAACTGGGGAAATGAAAGTGATGTATTTTATTTTTCTTCAGAAGAAATATATAAAAAGTTTTCTGAGACTAAAACCTTTAGATCTGTAATTGAACAACAAAGAGATCTTGGCTGGAATAAGATTGTTGAAATAAAAGAGCTTAAATTTCATTCTAGAGCAAATGAATGGATAGCTGATGTTATATTTAGATATATTCAACCAAATGGAATGCCTTTCAAAACTCTTGAGAAAAGGATAGTTCTTGAAGTTGGTTTCAACCTTAACGAATTAAAAAGAAATAAAGACAACATGTATAAAAATCCTTTAGGATTTACTGTTGAAAAATACTTTTATACTTCAGTTAACAAGGCACCATAGTTGTTGCTAAAAAAGTCTTGTTTAGAACACCTATTTTGTAGTATAATAGTTTTAAAAGGAAGGAAATTAAAATGAAAAAGATCTTTTTATTTTTAGGAGCTTTAAATCTTTGCTTATTTTCTGGAAATAGCAAATCTTTTGCTGAGGGAGAATATACAAATTCTGGATTTGGTACTCAAACTGCATGGAGCAACCCAGAACAAAATATTGGTGAAGGACAAATTAAACCTGGATATGCCAGAATAGATTGGGAACCAGGAAAAGTTATGCCTGTTAGATTGAGAGATGGTATGATAACTCTTATAAATCTACCTACTTGGGAAAAGATTGAAGATGCATATATTGGAGATAAGGACTTCTTCGATGGTAGAGCTGTGGAAAAAAATACCTTCATGATATCTCCTGTTGATGGAAGATCAGTGGCTGATACAAATATGGTTCTATTTGGTAAATCTGGTAATAAATATGTCTTCTATCTTAAATCAGAACCAATTAATACTGGAACTATAACTAATTCTGAAATCGAGATTATAGTTCCTAATTCTTACAAAGGTAAAAAATCCGTTATTGGAGGAGCTTCTTCTAGTGCTGGTAAATCAAATTTAACTTCTCTATTTGCTAAATCAGCATCTGGATCTGCCGGTGATGAAGCTTGGGAAGGTGAAGATTTTGGTTGGATTAAAAATATACCTGTTGACCCATCTCAATTTAGATTCGATATGGATATATTTGTTCCAAATCCTGATGATTATGTAATCGCACCTGAAAGAGTTTGGAGAGATAAAATCTTTACTTACATTGATTTTGGTGAAAAAGCTTTACACATGAACCAAAGACCAGCTGTTTCAATACTTGTTGAAGGTGGTGAAGCGCCTGTTGGATTTAGAACTGAAGGACCTCTTTCTAGATTAATAGTTGTTGAAGCTATTGGTGACTTTGTTCTTAGATCTGGTCAAAGAATTGTATGTATTAAGAAAAGATCTAAGCCGTTCTTAGCTTCTGCTCCAACAATAAATAGTAACTTTACTCTACCTCAATCAGTAAAGAACTTAGCTAATGGTAATTATACAAATATTCAAACACAATCTGCTGTTTCGCAAGAAGTTAACAATGGACAAGCTGGCTTTGGGTTCTTCAATCCAAATTCAATGCCTGCCATAAATAATGTGACCTCTCAACAAAGCAATTTCCAAACATCTTCTAGTTATACTCAAGTAAACTATGATGAAGAGTACAGAAGAAATGATGCAAGAACAAATGGATCTTATCTGCCAGATCATTACGTTCCTTTAGTTGAGCAAAAGACTGTTTCTTACGCTGTTGAAATTAAAAAAGGCGATTCAATAAAAGAATTAGAAAAATCTTGGGAAGCAATGTCTGCTGGAAAAGGAAATATGCTTTCTAGATACCAAGATAGAGTTTTCTATTCTCTTGAAGACGAAGGCGTTGATGAGTTAGGTTCTAATCTATACCATGGAAATGAAGTTTATAGATTAAGAATTGGACCATTTGAAGAAATTGATGAACCAGATGAACTTTGTAAAAAACTTTCTGGATTTAGAATTAATTGTAAAGTTGTTAGAATTCAATAATTTCATAAGGAAATAAAATGCCTTTAAACAATAAAGATAATAATAAAGATAATGCTGGCTCTATCAAATCAAATGTTGATAAGGGCCATGCAGTTCATATAGACAAGAGCAGTATTATTATGCTTCTTGTTTCTATAGCTTTAATAGCTGTATTTGTTGTGGGCATAAAAAATAATACTCCTGACAACAATATTGAAACTCCAGACCTTGAAGAAATTGAAAAAAAATCAGAAAGAATTGTTTTAGCTATTGAAGATGAAGTTGAAGATATAGAAATTATCAAACCATATATTGCCCCTAGCCTTTTCATAAACAATGAAGATTCTATTAGACTAGATAATGTTGAAGCTGGAAAGCTTGAACAAGATACATTATCTTTAGAAGCTGCTGAAGCTCCTCTTAAAATAGATAGTGTTGAGTTATCCTCAGAAATAGATTCTTTAGTTTTAAATGAAAATTGCTCAGGCTCTGAAATCTTTGAGCCTGGGGAAGGTTGTTATATTTCTTTAGAATGGACTCCAAAAAAAACTGTTAATAGAAATCTGTTCATGATAATTAAATGGAAGGCAGTAGAAGCAAATGAAGATGGAGTTATATTTAAAGAAAATAAAAAAATTAATATATCTCTTTCATCTTTCGAAGCTGAATTAGAAGATGAAGTTATAGAAGAGGAAGAAATTGTAGAAGAACCTTCTATAACTGAAAGTGAAATGACTGTTTCAGTTGGACCTGCGCCTGAAAAATGGGACTTAAACTGTTATAAATTTGCGGCTGAAGCTCATGATTTTACAGGAACATTCTTAGGATGGATACAAGTTAATAGGAATGTTTACTCTCCTGATTGCTCAAAGATTATTGGTATACTTCAAGATTCTGGTGAAGTTTTAGAAGTTGGAACTGGTAAATCAATAGGAAGAGGTCCTTCTATGTCTGGAAAAGAAGGTGAAGACAAAATGAGATCTAGACAACAAATTCCAGATGATTCTATTCTATCTTTTTCTGATCAAGTTTCCGAGTCTGATAAAGAGGCTCTTTGGGTTGAAGCTATGAAAAACAGAGCTCTAGCAAAAGCTGAAGATCCTAGAAAGGATATGTCTAAGGGGGCTGATTTATATAGAGCCGATGACCCACTAGATATATTATCAAAAGTGCCTAATGAACTAAACTTATTTAAGGCTGGAGCCATTAGAGCAACAGTTCCTGTTAATGCCACATATCTATTAAGGGCTGATAAACCAATACCTGCAGTTATAAATACAGCAATAAGAACTTCTAGACTTGGAACCGGGCAACCTGTTTCTGCTACAATTGAAAGAAACGTTTATGGTGGTAAGGGCAGAGTTATAATTATTCCTGCTGGAACTCAAGTATATGGAAGTGTTTCAGGTGGAGGCAATGATTCTTCTGGCACTTCTCTGGGTGGAAAAGATTTTACAAAAGCATATGATAAAATTAATATAACTTGGAATAAAATGATTAGACCGGATGGAGCTGAATTTAATCTGAGTAATACAAGAAGTGCGGATGCTCAAGGAAGAATGGGTGTTCCTGGGAAAAGAGATACTAGTTATATAAATGATGTATTAGTAACTCCATTCCTTACGTCTGCATTACCTGCATTTATGGAATTAGCAGCTGGAGATGATAAAGATATTTCTCAAGAAGGTGTTGGTACCGTTGCTACTATAAAAACTGCTAAATCTAAAGCTGTTGGAGCGTTTAAGGATGCTTTCATGCCTGCGATGGAACAATTAATTAACCAATCATTATCTAACACCATAGATCCAGAACTTATTGTACCTGCTGGAACTAGAATTACTATTTTTGTTGGTGCAGATATGTCTGTTTGTTGGTCTGATGATCCCGACGCTCCTTGCTGGGGTGGATGATAATTAAAAACCTCTCAAAAATGAGAGGTTTATTTTTTTAATTATTTGTATTTCCATCACCTGTTTTCAAGGCTTCTATAAATGCCTTTTGTGGAATTTCAACATTACCAAATAATCTCATTTTCTTCTTACCCTTCTTTTGTTTCTCTAAGAGTTTTCTTTTACGAGATATGTCTCCACCATAACACTTGGCTTTCACGTCTTTACGGAATGCAGCGATTGTTTCTCTGGCAATAATCTTTCCACCTATGGCTGCTTGAAGCGGTATTTTAAACATATGTCTTGGAATTAGATCTTTTAGTTTTGCACATATGGCCCTACCCCTTGCCTCTGCCTGAGATCTGTGAGACATGAAAGATAAAGCTTCTACATTTTCTTCATTAACAAGAACAGATACCTTTACAAGATCACCTTCTTCAAAACCATCCATTTCATAGTCAAATGATGCATAACCTTTTGAAACTGATTTAAGTCTATCATAGAAGTCGAAGACTATTTCGTTAAGAGGTAATCTGTATACTGCCATAGCTCTACTGCCTACGTAAGTTAGATCTAATTGAACTCCACGTCTTTCAGTACAAAGACTTAGAACTCCCCCCAGATATTCATCTGGCACCATTATTGTAGCTTTAATCCAAGGCTCATCCATAGTTTTTATTTTCATAACATCTGGAAGATCTGCAGGGTTATGTATCATCTTTTCCTCACCATTAGTCATATGAAGTTTATACGCTACTGATGGAGCTGTTGTAATAAGATCTAAATTGAACTCCCTTTGAAGCCTTTCTTGAATAATTTCCATATGAAGAAGGCCTAAGAAGCCACATCTATATCCAAAGCCTAAAGCTGGTGAATTCTCTGTTTCATAGTCAAACGATGAGTCGTTTAATGAAAGTTTTGCTACCGCTTCTTTTAATTGAGGATAGTCCGAAGCATCAACTGGAAATATAGATGAGAAAACTACTGGAATAGATGGTTTAAAACCTTTTAGAGGCTCTTCTGTTCCATTTTTCTCTGTTGTTATTGTGTCTCCAATATTACATTCCGAAAGATTTTTCATACCTGTAATTATAAAACCAACTTCTCCAGATTCTATACTGTCTACTTCTTCCATTTTAGGGGTATAACAACCTACTTTTTCAACTCTATAAGATGTTGCTGTTTTAGATGACATCATTCTAATCTGATCACCTTTCTTAATAGATCCATCAAATACTCTAACTAAAACAATAATACCTAAGTAGCTATCATACCAACCATCTATAATTAATGCTTTTAGTGGGTTTTCTGGTTCTACTTTAGGAGCTGGAAGTTGTTCCACGATAGCCTCCAGAACTGCTGGAATACCTAGACCTGTCTTTGCTGATACTTCCAAGGCATTTGAAGTATCTATACCTATAACATCTTCTATTTGTCTCTTAACTCTATCTACATCTGCCGCTGGTAAATCTACCTTATTCAAAACTGGTATAATTTCATGATCGTTATCCATAGCATGATAAACGTTTGCCAATGTTTGAGCTTCTACTCCTTGAGATGCATCTACAACAAGCAACGATCCTTCGCAGGCGGCTAACGCCCTATTAACTTCATATGCAAAATCCACGTGACCTGGTGTATCAATAAAATTAAATTCATATGTTTCCCCATCTTTAGCATTGTAATTCAGCCTAACAGATTGAGCTTTTATTGTAATTCCACGCTCTCTTTCTATATCCATATTATCAAGAAGTTGTTCTTTCATCTCTCTATCTGTAAGACCTTCACATTCTTGAATAAGTCTGTCAGAAAGCGTAGACTTACCATGGTCTATATGAGCTATGATTGAAAAGTTTCTTATTTTATTATTTGTTGTCATTATTTACTTACCATTCAATATTTTATTCTTTAGTTTGGAAAGATGCCCTTTGGATTTTAGAGCATCTTTCTTTAATAATATTACTTATATATTAAATATTTTTTATAATAGCTTTTTTCTTTTTACCTGCTGCTAAAACAACTTGGCCATCATTTAAATAAGATGTATCTATTTCTAAATTTGCATCTGAGATTTTTTCATCATTAATTTTTGCACCACCTTGATCTATTAAACGACGAACCTCTTTTTTTGAAGCTCCTAAATTACATTCAATAAATAAATCCACTGCATTAAAAGGTCCTGTTGAAAAATCTTTTTCAAAAGTTGGAAGATCTCCTCCAAAATGACCTTTTTCAAAAGCTTCTATAGCTGTTTGTTGAGCTGATATTGCTTCTGCTTCACCCCTACATAGTTTAGTGCATTCAAATGCTAGAATTTTTTTAACTTCATTTAATTCAGCACCTTCATAACTTTCGTACTCTCTTATTTTATCCATAGGCAATTCTGTGAAGATTTTTAAAAGTTTTATAACTTCTGTATCTTCTACATTTCTCCAATACTGATAATAATCATATGAAGATAATTTATCTTCATTTAACCAAACAGCATTACCTTCAGACTTACCCATTTTCTTACCAGAGGCATCTGTTAATATTGGAGCTGATAATACATGGAAATCTTTTTGAACTAGTTTATGCCCAAGTTCAACTCCTGTTATAGCATTACCCCATTGATCAGAACCGCAAAGTTGCATTGTACATCCATATCTTCTGTTCAACTCCACAAAATCATAACCTTGAAGTAGTTGATAATTAAATTCTAAGAAAGACATAGATTGCTCCCTATCAAGACGACTCTTAACGCTATCTTTTGACAACATTTTGTTTATAGAGTAATTAGCCCCTACCTCTCTTAAAAATTCTAAATATCCGATACCTTTAAACCAGTCATAGTTATCAACAAGAACTGAATCCGTCTTGTTTTCACCAAAACTTATAAATTTAGAATAAGATTTTTTAAGGCCATCTGAATTGTTTTTTATAATTTCGTCAGATAGGAAAGGTCTTTGAGTGTCTTTTCCTGAAGGATCTCCAATTCTACCTGTAGCCCCACCAACTAACATAAGAGGTTTATTTCCACATTTTTGAAACCATCTCATAATCATAACTGGCACTAAATGTCCCACATGAAGACTATCTCCTGTTGGATCTGACCCTAGATAACCCACACAAGGATTTCCTGTTTTTTCAGCATCCAATAAAACCCTGTCCATTTCTTCAAAATCAGAACATTGGTTTAGAAAGCCTCTTTCCTGTAAAATATTCATAAATTTCGATTTGAAATTCATCTCCATGTTATAACCTCTTTCGTTAATTTTTATTTTATAATTAGAATGGTAATTTCATTCCACCTGGTAATGAAGCTCCGGCTTTTTCCATACCTTTCGACATAGCTTCTTCAGCTTTAAACAAAGCTCCATTCACTGTTGATAGGATCATATCTTCCAATAAATCTTTATCATCTTTAAGAGCGTTGAACCCTTCATCAGATATTTTTAAAGAAACTAATTCTTTTTTCCCTGAAACTTTAACTGAAATCATTTCTCCATTAGAAATGTTTTCAAAAATAGTATTTTCTATCTCTTTTTGTGTTTTCTCAACTTCTTTTTGCATGTTTTGAGCTTGTCTCATTATCATATTTAGATCCATTGTTTTTCTCCCTTTTTTATTTTAGATACAAACTGTTTTAATTATACTAGTTCTCTTCTATTTTATCAACTTTTAAATCCCCGAATGCTCCGAAGATAGATTTAACTATAGCAGATTCTTTTTTAACATCTTCTATAACCTTACTTTGATTGTCCTTTTCTTCATCTACAATTGTCTTTCCATCAACGCTCTCTACAAGATTAATGTAAGTGCCATAATTCTCTTCGGCATAAGACTTAATTGATTTAAATGAAGATTTCTTTGAAGGATCTTTTAGACCTATGCTAATATTCAATTTATCATTAACTTCTTCAATTGAAGATAAAATAAAGTTTCCTTCTACTTCAAGAGCTAACATCAATTCTTTATCTTTTTTCAACTCTTTAGATAATGATTTTAATGGCTCCTCTTTATCTATTATAAAAGATGGAACCTTTGGAAGTTCATTTTTAACCACTTCTTTTTCTGAAAGTTTACTAACACTAGAAGTTTCAACATTAGCTATATTTTTTTTTTGCGCCTCAATTTGAAGCTCTCCATTTTCTAACTTTTCTATCAGTTTTTCCAATGGTGGTTGTGAAGAAATATAACTTCCTTTAACTAGAATCATTTCTAAAGTTTGGAAGTTTCTATCCGTAGACTTCATTTCATCAAAACCTTTTGTTAAAATTTGCCAAAGATTTATCAACTTAGAAATTTCTATTTTTCTAGACAATTCTTCTACTTTATCAGCTTCTGTCTTTGTAAGGTGAAGATTGCTTTTGTATTCTGGTATAATTCTCAACTTAACTATATTATGAACATATTCCATAAGGTCGCTTAATATCATAAATGTATCAGCACCTTTTTTATATAATTCATTTAATATTTTTAAACTTTCTTGAACTTCACCTGAAATCATATATTCAAATATCTTTAGTATAGATTCTTTATCAGAAACACCTAAGATTTCTTTTGTTTTTTCAGAAGATAGTTCTCCATCACTATTTGAAATAGCTTGATCCAACAATGAAAGACCATCTCTGGCAGAACCACCCGCTGCTCTAGCTATGATAGAAATAGATTCTTCATCTGATTTGATTGATTCCTTGTCCAATATATCGTTAAATAATTCAGTAAGTTCTGAAACTTCTATTCTTGATAGGCTAAATTTTTGACATCTTGATAAAATAGTTATAGGAACTTTATTTATCTCCGTTGTGGCAAAAATGAATTTTGCATGAGAAGGAGGTTCTTCAAGAGTCTTCAACAATGCGTTGAAAGCACTTTTACTCAACATGTGAACCTCGTCAATTATATATATTTTATATCTAGCTACCACAGGCTTATATTGAACTTCCTCTATGATTTTTCTAACGTCATCCACTCCGGTGTGAGATGCCGCGTCCATTTCTATAACATCTATATGACTACCAGCTTCAATAGATTTACAATTTTCACATATGCCACAAGGCTTAATAGTAGGACCTTCTGTCTTTCCATCTGTGCCTGTACAATTTAAAGACTTAGCAAATATTCTTGCCGAAGAAGTTTTTCCAACACCTCTAACCCCTGTCATCATATATGCATGGGCTATTTTTTCTTGCTCTATAGCATTTGTTAATGTTTGGACAAGCACATCCTGACCCTTTAATTCTTCAAAGTTTTTTGGTCTATATTTGATGGCTAGAACTTTATAATTTTCGTTTTTTACTTCTTCTTTCTTATTCGACATTTATTTAACCTTACGATAATAACTTATATTTTCCTTGATGTTTATTATTTTACAAGCTAAAACTATAAAAAACAAGTTTAAAAAGGTGTGCCATGTCTATTTTTAATAAGGATGAAATTTCAATATACTTTCATGTACCATTTTGCAAAAACAAATGCCCTTATTGTGATTTTAACTCATATACAAACATATCTGAATTTAATGAAGATGAGATTGTTTACTGCTATAAAAAGCACATAGAATATTGGAGGGCTGCTGTTGGAGATAGATCCGTAGGTTCTATATTTTTTGGAGGAGGAACGCCTTCCATACTAAGAACATCGTCTTTGGAAAATATAATAAATTCTGTCAGGGACAATTTTAGACTCTCTGATGAATGTGAAATATCTATAGAGGTTAACCCAAATTCCGTTGATGAAGAAATATTTAAAAAATATGTGAAAATTGGAATTAACAGACTTTCAATAGGTGTTCAATCTCTAAGCAAAAAAGATCTAAAATTCCTAGGCAGATCACACTCTGTTGAAGATGCTATAGATGCTATAAAAACAGCAAAAAAATATTTTAAAAATATGTCTGCTGACTTTATTTATTCACTTCCCGAGCAAGACGCTGAGAATTGGGGAAAAGAATTGAACGAAATTATCAAATTAGATCTTCCTCACTACTCATTATACCAGCTAACCATAGAAGAAAACACTCCTTTCGGAAGGGCGAAAATAAAAATTCCACAAGATGAAAAATCTTTAAAATTATTTTCTTTAACTAGAAATCTTATGAAAGAAAACTTAATAGAAGCTTATGAAGTTTCAAACTTTTCTAAAGATGGATTTGAATGTAAACACAACAAAAAATATTGGGATGGAAGTTCTTATATAGGCATTGGCGCTGGCGCTCATGGGCGAGTATTTTTAGGAGATAAATGGCTTGCAACAGAAAATTGCAAATCACCAAAAAAGTGGATTGAAAGCATAGATAGACCTGTCGAATCATATAAAACTTTTGAACTAAATGAAAATGAACGAGTTGAAGAAATACTAATCACATCCCTTAGAACAAAATATGGATTTGAATATTCTAAATACAAAAAACAGATATCTCTTGATTCAGAAAATCTAAAAAGATTCCGAAACAATGGACTTATTGAATTTAATGAGAATAGAATAAGGTTGACTGAAGAAGGAATTCCTATGATAAATTATTTATTACCCAAAATAATATTATAGCTCTTCATGTTCATCTGGAGTTTCATTTTCTTCAGCACCATCTTTAGATTTTTTATCAGCTCGCCTTCTTTGTCTCTTGAATAAAGAATATTCATTATTTAATCCAAGCTGTTTAAGAAGCTTTTCTGTTTCAGCGATTTCATTATCAACATTTTCTTGAGAAAACAAATCATCCCCCTCAGTTTCATACATAGAAAATTCTTCTTTCTTAGAAGCCTTCTTCTTCTTTTTTACTTTCCTCTCATTTGACTTTATCAGCAGATCAATTTGCTTAATTTTCTTTTTTTCTTCTTCAGGTAAGTTTTCTTTTCCATAAAGCTCCAGCCTATCTTTATATTTATTTTTAGCATTAGAAAGAATTGCTCCTTGAGCATCATAAATTTCATCAATAATAACTTTATTATTTATCTCATCAACACCCAATCTTTTGCACTGCCTTTCGAGAACTTTATTTGATTTTAAGTTTTTAAGTTCATTTTGAAGTTCAAAAATTTCTTTAAATTCTTTTTGCAACTTTTGTTTTTTCTCATGACTAAACTCATTGGAAAGATATTCTTTCCCACCCTCTTTATTTCTAGCAACTCTGATAATATCAACAGCTTTATCTTCTATCCATTTCTCGTCATCAAGCCTTCCATTCTTACCCAGAGAAGTATCTTTTACCATATCTTTAAAGCCATCCTCTTTCATCATTTGCTTAGCTTTATGCTCGGCAAATACTTTTTCAACAGCTTCTTTATCTTCTTTTGCAACTTCTTTAGAAATATCCTTAACCTCTTTATTAATGGGACTCTCTGAATTATTCACTGAAGACTTATATTCTTTTTCTAATTCATGATAAGAATTATTATTAGATGCGTCGGCTATTTTATTTTCTATATATCGGTTTTTAACCTTATCTTGAAAATGCTGATCAGATGACATTTCTTCAGGACTTGAATAAAGAGTTCTGGATTTATTAATATCCCCACTTGAAATCATATTATTAACTGTAGATTTTTGATTCGGAGAAAAATCTTTAGCTCTTTCATCGTTAAGAACTTGCTCTTTAAATCTATCTTGACTAGTTGAATCAATGTCATCTACTGCTTTTGATATATAAGCCTCCTGAGCCTCTTCACTTAAATTGGATAAAGGCTCTCCATCATCACCTTCCCCTTGAGAGGTTTCATCCTTAACTATTTCCCTCATAACTTCTTGAACCTCTGAATCTGCAGCTTCTATTCTATTTTGAATCTCTCTCTCAATATCATTAATTTCAGATTGAACATTGTAAGCCTCTACAACCTCTTCAATATTATCAACGCTTTCAGCCTCCTCATATTTCTTCTTAGCATCTCCATACACTTTTTTAACCTTAACAAACTCTGTTTTTACCCCTGAAAATATTTTTTTCCCAGCTGTAAAAAATCTATTTAAAAAGTCATTTTCATAAGTTGTTGAAACGGGAGTTAAATAAACCCCTGTTAATTGAGCTGTCTGCTCTATAAGTCTCATACCTATAATTCCAATACCAGCCATAATGAACATTATATCTAAATTATTCCAGAAAAATAACATAAATGATGAGATGTATCCCCAGGTAGACGTTATTGCCCCTCCATAAAGAACCTCGTCTAATATACTTTTTAAAGTTCTGATATCCCCTTTATACTCATAAGGAGTTTGTAAAAAATGACTGAATATAAAATATATAAAGCTACTTATGACACAAATCATAAATAAATAGCAACAATTAGATATAAACCTATCCTCTATACCCTTTCGAAAATCACCTATTCCTAACACCCCTTTAAACGGATAAGTTATAATTGCAAAAGGAACCAATAGTGCGGCAATAGAAAATTCCATGACTACGTTTAACATTGCAAAAAGAAATTTGAAAGACATCATAAAGAATATTCCCAAAATAAACCAGCCAAATGCTATTATTTTCATATATATGAATTTTAGAGCTTCTCTTGCTTTGTCATATACAATTATTATAACTTCAACAACCTTAACAACAGCATTAACAAGCACTGAAAATGGTCCTGTTAATTTACCTGCAAGCTTAACTAACTTAGGCAATCCTTTTTTAAGAACCAGATTAATGGCCTCGTATTTTAAAAATGCTAAACCAGCCGACACCCCTATTTTGAAACCAAGCTTAAAACCATACGAATATGTTTCTGAAAATCTTTCAGTAAGATATAAAAGCTCTTTTTTTGCGCCCTCTGGAATTAAGGTATTAGTTTCTTGAGTTACGTTTGTATCTCTTTGACTAGCCTCCATAACGTCTTTATGTATCAAACTATGAATTTCTTGCTGCCTAGCTATTTGCCTCTCTCTATTTAAATCCAAGAAACCACTATCATCTTTTTCAATGAATATCTCATCATCAATCTTATTTAAAGTTACACTACCCATTGATGATGCAAAATTAACTAAAGGAGAAACCGTGTATTTAAACAATGTAGTTGATGGCATACTTAAAAATATAAATGCTATCATGATTTTTATAATCATAGTTATCATTTGCTTAACATCGCCTTTATTATCTAAGAAGGCCCCTCCGCCTCCGAAACTGACACCCATTGCTTTTTTTCTATACTCATTAACTAACCAATATAAAAATAAAAGAAATAGAAATGGCTTTAATGCGAATGCTATTTTTTCATATAAGAAAATAAATACACTACCAACCGAGTCGAAAAAGTTACTTATAAGAACACATTCCCAACAACCTAAATCTTTATACACTGCTAACTTTTCATCATTAGAAATCTCTCTTTGAGTTTGCCAGAAAGCCTTTTCCTCTGTATTAGAAACTTGACTTTCTGATGCAATAAACTCGGTATTTAAATTGTCTTGAGCAAAAGAATAGTCGCTTATAGAAAATGCTATAAGTAGAACAAATAAAAATGCTTTTATTCTTTTAAAGACTCTCATTATTTTCTCCAGCTCTTTGATAATTTACCATACCCATCTTTCGACGCTTTTCTTACTTTTGTTATCAATCCATTAGCCATAACCTCTAATGTTTTTCCGACACCTAATACTCCACCATTATATTGGCCTCCCAAAGCCCCTATATAACTATCCATATTACTAAATATCATGAGTATAATTATAGTTAGGAATATTATAGGCAAGAGATCCATGTAACCAGCCGAATCCAACTTTTTATAGCTCAAATAATCCCTATGACAAGACCTTATTTTAGACTCTGAATATCCTGCATACCCATAACTTATATCATTTTTTTCTGAAGACTTAAGGCACTGCTTAAAGAATGTTACAGCCTCCCTTTCCATATCAGAATTACCTCTAAAGTTAGCACCATTTTCATCACCCTTAAATACAAAATAATTTGGGAAAATAACGCTAAAATTATCAGCTGGCTTAGGAAAGTAATAATCGGCCATTTTAAACAAACTAAGATACATAATTGTAAGAGAAATAGAAAATATTATCAACTTTAGAGCGATCTCTTTTAATATTGGAATGGCTGTACTTGTAAATTTACCAAAAATCTCATATGCATAACCTAGGATTAAAAACGGTAAGAAAATTAATATAAGACCTATATCAAATATTATATCTATAAGTTGGAACGGAACTGTTATATAAAGGAAAAACATTAGCACTGTAAAGATTGCCCCCATAAACCAACCTGGAGTTAGAAATGAACTTGTTAATACTAGTGTCTTTCCTGCACTTACACCACTCAACATCATTGCGTCGAAAGATGCTATGTAGCAAAAAAGCTCTTTAGAAACTTCATCTTCGTATATTTTTTCACCACCCTTACTATACTGAAGATTTTTTAAATCTGTCATTTTTGAACAAACGTCTGAATTCATCATCATAGAAGCGGTTCCTGTTCCTACACTCATTATTGGCATAACAGCATACTTCATAACATCAGCTGACCTTACCACTGTTAGCGCGGATAAAACCAACATAACTCTAACTATTTTTTTTATAAGATCTTGATAAAAACTTTGTGGACTGAAACTTGGGTCTAATCCAGCCTTATCAAAAACTATACATTTAAATATTTTAAATACTTTTTCATACAAAATCCAAACAGTTGTTGCAATAAATAAAAATGCTCTCGCCATATCTAAAAGGAAAGATTGAAAATAGTTTCCCATATAAAAGAAAACATCGCTGAATATTGAAAAGATCCCGCAAGACCAGCAGATAGCTCCAGAGTTAACGTTTGAACCTCCATATCCAAGTCCTGAAAGCCAATCATCCAGTGGCATTCCAGGATACCAAGAAACCCCTGGACTTATTTTGTATATTGTAACTATAAGGGCAATTGGAATTAACACTTTAAACACTAAAAAACCAAGTATGGATTTCCACATACCGCTCAGGATACCAACCTGTTTTTTAGCAAAATCTTTTACTTTATCTCCAATAGCCATTTATTAAATTAATCCTTAATATACTTTTTAATTTTTGCTGCTGCGGCACTCTTTGCACCACCCTTAGCTTTTTTATAGTAGCTATTCGCATAGCCCTTCATTTTATCCCCCATACCAGTAACAGCATAGCTTCCTGAACCACCATATCCAAGAACATTAATCTTACCGATATAACTTCCAACTTCTTTTTTAATTCTATCTATAAATGTAAGAGATAAAATAAATATTATATTTAAACTCGCAAAGTCAAAATTATTATACTCCAGAAGATTTACTAATACGGCTGCAGAATAGTTATTATCATTAAATATTGTTTGTAGAGAGACAGGGGCTCCTGTGAAAAACGAAGACAATATAGATGTAAACACCATAGCTCCTATAAACATGACTATTATATCAGCACCAGCTTTTATGAATGAATTAACAACTGTTTTTATACTTAAGCTAGGAAGCCATTTAAATGAACCTCCATCTCCGACTGCCCACGCTATGAAAGCAAAAGGTGTGAAGAACACCGAAAGACCGATACTAAAAATAGCATCTATAAACTGCAGACCTATAAAAAATGACATGTATATAGTAAGCACCCATAGACAAGCCCATAATATACCAGATAAAAACGCATTCATACTACCATATGTAGCTACTATATTTCCTAAGAATCCAACTTGATTATTTTTTTCCTGAACCTTATAGACAGTACATATAAACTCTTTTTTCAAATCTATATCTTTATCTTTAAAGAAGTTGGTCTTTGTTTCTTTATCATATAAAGATGAATTTGTAGATGTTAAATTTGGAAGTTTGGACTGCTTATCTTTATGTTCAAAATACTTACATGTACTGTAATTTTCCTTTGTATCTTCTGTTAGATATTTTCCAACTGAAGTCCCTATCAAAACAGCAGGCCTTCCGAAATAATAAAATATCGAATTATTTAAATTTTGAACAAAAACCAATGCTATAAGAACAAGTATTACTTTTTTAGCTATATCTCTTACAAAACCTTTAAAGTCACTACCTTGATCTTTTATTTCTTTCATAGTTTCTTGATAAAATCTATGAACTATTTTTAATGCAAGTAATATAAACATTAAGCTTATTATATATTTCATAAGGTGCTTCTGACTAATATATCCGAAATAATTAACAGCATCAAAAGAGTAATCTATAATTCTACAAGTCCAGCAAGATTGGTACTTTTTACTAAACTCCTCATAATCAACTTTTATTATTGATTCATTTTTTAAAATGATGTTACTTTGCTGCCCCGTCTTTGCAAATCTTAAAGAATAAACCTTCCCAGAAATTTTATCCCCATCTTCATTATAAAATTCCTTTTGAATCTTTTGAAATTGACCAACTCTTTCACCAAATATATTAACAACATCATTCATTACTATTGCCACAGGAGCTTCGAATGGATTTGAACTTATATTTCTGTTAAATATTTCTTTGATAGTTGAATCTGAAACATGTCTAGTTATATTTCTATCTGTAGAAGAATACCAAAAGAAACTTTTTTCTGATATTTTAAAACCTATATCATTAATATCGTTCTCCTCGAATGAATATAAAGAGAACACTTTATTTTTTAAATTTTCTTTATTTGCTATAATAGGAGGTAGTATGGCATACTCATATTTTTCAGCCATTTGAACATAAGCTTCCTTATAAAGCTCATATATAATATTGTTATTAAGTGTCGATATTTTTATGTTTGTCTTTTTTTCTAGATCCTTTTGGAATGACAACAAATACTCTTTATGTGCTGGATTATCTCTCAATAATAATTCAAGATTTAATTCACCAGGATATCCAGTTGAATCCATATTTTTAGGAGCTGAGAAAGCATTGGAGAAAGATGTTGTTAAAACAAACGTTGTTAAAAACAAAACTTTCTTAAAACTCTTTAAAAAAGACATATCTCTCCTCTTATTCTATGAAGAATCCCTTCTCTTTGAAATAAATTTCTTACCAACTTTATATGCTGTTGGAGTTGCTTTAGTTAGTTTCTTCCTAGTATTTTCCACAAACTTTTCTGCAGCACCTTCATATCCACTTCTCACACCACCAATAACATTTTCAACATAATCAGGGATATTAGTTATTATATAAACATTAATTATGATTATAAACAATAAATCAAGAAAACTCAAATGAGAAATATCTATAGAATTTAGTATGTAGCTCTTACTTCCATATACAAAAGCCTGACTAATATCATTAATTGAAAGTCCTAATAAAAATGTTACACTGGCTTTATAAATCAAAAATATAAAACTCATTCTTAATGCTAACTTGAAAAATTCCAATGCAAAATTCTTCATATCATTTAATATATCTTTATGTAAATCCTTACCAAAACACCAAAATATTATTCCTATAGGAAGGATCATTATTTTAAATGCTATTTCTACCATTAATTCGAAAAATGTAAAGAATATGTAAAGAACTATTAAAAAACTAATTAGTATTAGTGCCAGCCCTAAACAAGCCTCTAATATTATTTCTGTTATAGGTGTAGAGCCCGTTAAAATTATACTTGATATCCCTATATTTGCGGCATCACCAACCATGCCGATCAATGGATTTAATTTAAACATTGCAAAAACACCTAAATTAATCAAATTAATATCTACTTTATTTATAGCATCTTCAAGCATTAGCTCTCCCAAAACCCTATTTGTAGCAAACATCTTCTTTATGCTCTTAATACCACAGGTCATTTGACCTATATAGTATTCTCCATCTGTAACTTCTATAGAGTTAATATCTTTATTTTTTAAACTAGCCTGATATGATGATGACCCACTACTTGAAAGATCAGATTTTCTTGAAAGGATTTCCTGAGATCTTGGGAATAATTTAACCCCCTCTTCTTCAGCGAACTTATCAGCTTTATTTTTTTGATTAGATAAAAATCTTCTAAATTCATTTTCTGGATCACAAAATCTTTTGTTTGTTACAATCTCTCTTTCTTCTGAAGACATAAAATTCTCTTCTGCCTTTTCAAGAGCCTCTATTGTTAATTGCATAGAAGACGTTCCTATCATTACTATAGGGTAAAAGAAAGTATTTGCTAAGAATCTAGGAGAAGAAAATATTATAGCAAAGAAAAATGCTATCCTTATTGGTTTTCTGAACATACTTGTTACATATTTTTTAGGATTAAAACTTTCAGGAATCCTTATATTTTCATAAAATTTAAGAGCAATCCAAAGCGAAAATATGATAATTAGAAACCCTACTATTCCAGACTTAATGAATTGGAAAAATAGCTCTGCGGTAGTCATAAATGTATTGTTTAAAGAATATAGATACTTACATAAATGACATTCTGAAAGCAGGTTTCTTCTAATTTCTAGAGGATTATAAGAAACAGGACACGATCCATCATTCCAATTATCTATTACATATTTTTGACTTGGATTTCCTTCAAAAGATAAATACATTTTAACAGCAGAATAGATATTGTGAGCACCCATTTTATTTTTTATTTTTTCTTTTGGATCTAAAATAAGCACACCAACGGTCCTTCCAAATAAGTTCTTTAATTCTTTTACCGTAAAATATCTTTTCTCTTTCTCAACAACCTCAAGCTCCCCTACAACAGATGGATAAAGAGTTTTCAAATTTTCAAATTTTTCTTTAAAACTTTTTCCATTTTCCGCCGACATTGTTGATGCTACAACTGGATAGTTAGAAATCCCATTATAATTATGCATAACCATATTCTTAAAACTTCTGCTAAAGACGCATTGCTCATTGTCTGAATCTATGTTATTTGTTATATCTCCTTCATTTATAAGAAGAGCATCATCCATTTTTCCCAAATCTAAGATAAGCCCATAGATATTTTTTTCTATTAGAATAGTCTCTCCAAAATTCTTTTTAAGACTCTTGTTTATATCTCTCAAATCTTTATAGAAATCTTTTTTCAACATAACTGCAAAATCGGCTCTACTTCTTTGGTTATCTATTGATGACATTAGAGACAACTTAATAGCTTCTTTTTTAGAAATAGATATATCTACTTTTGCTTTTGAAGCAGCTTCTTTTATTCTATAAAAATTTTCACATGAACTAATTGATATAGATTGCCTATCTAAAGAGTTAGCAACTCCTATTGAATTTAAATAATCATGAGAAGAAAATGTCTTCAATTCTTCTTGAGTGCATTTATCCGCAAAATTAACAGAAGAAAGATCTTCTAGAATTTTCTCCACACCCTTTTCATTATTTGTAGCGGATAGGGCAAAGGGCACATTTAAATGTGCTATTAAAAATAATGAAACGATAAATATTTTTATTTTTCTAATCATCATCGCCTCCACTTTCTTTTGCTCCATACTTCTTTAGCTTTTTAGCGCCGTATTTATTTACTGGCTTAGTTATTTTTTTCCAGGCATTCTTAGTTTGCTTCTCCAATGTATTTCCTAATTTTTCACTTACCGTTCCTAAAAGGAATTTACCCGCTATTTTATCATTACTATTTAAGAAAATAGTAACTATTATTAGTAAAAACATATTTATGAACAATGGAAATAAATCTCCATTTTGAGTGAAGGCCTCTATATTTCCAGTAGTTAGATTTTCCTTAACTGAGAACAAAACATCATCGCTATTTCTATAGTAAATTGAAAGAAAAGATTCATTCAATGTCATAACAACTATAAATGAAATACTTAATGAAAAAATTCCCATTGAGATTTTTTTAAATCTATCAAACATACTTTTCATGGATATTATTTGAAAATCACCACCTCTGTTGAATATCCACAATCCAGCTATAATAGGAAATATCATATAAAATATAGACATTATAAGAAAGTCGCCGACAAGCTTTAACCCTCCTAAAATTTTAAGATAAAAAGATAGGTACCCATAACTTAAAGCCACAAGTAAAAATCCAAAATTGGTAAATAGAAGTAAAAATATTAAAGCTATCTGTAATATGGGAACCAACCAAGCTATCAACATCATAAACTTTCTACTTTTTATACAATAGATAATAAAAATTATTATGGAAACTAAAAATAATATTAATAAGAAGCTTCCACCAAGATCAGAGGTTAAAAAATTTGATATATAAATATCTCCCATATTTATTGCATATGCATCAAAAGAACTTATTAATTTTTGATAGGCACCTATTAAACACATAAACTCTATCTTTATAGAGTCGTTTAAAAATTGACTACTTACGCCATTTGAATATCTAGGATCTTGCAACCTACCAGGCTCTTCAAAAGTACTCCATTTATTAATTTCATTCCTACAAAAATCTCCCTGGAGAAGTCTGTCCTCGTATCGTTTCTTTATTTTTGGATCAGTTTCTTTATTTATATAACTTTCAGAATATTGATTCATGACATACCTTGATGTGGAAGTTCCAATTAATATTATTGGATCATAGATATATTTAAATATGATTCTAGGAGGTACTGCAACCTTGGTTCCACCCTTTTCAAAATTCCCCCTAGGAGATATTAAAAGAACGGTTGAAGTTATTATTATTGCCTTGAATATCATTTGAAAAAGATTTTTCCAGTAGTCTTTTACATCAAACTCACCCATTTCAAGACCACCACCAGCTTCTATTAAATTTTGCCACATATATTTAACTATCCAGAATGCAAAACCAAAAAATAAAAAAACATAAACATACTCTATCATTATTTCATAAAATGAAAAAAGGCTACCAGATATAAAATCGAAAAATTGCGCGAAAAATCTAGCAACAATATTTGATTCCCCGTCGAATACATGTTTAGTCAATTCATCGTTTGTCATAGAAAATGATGTTTTTGAAAGTAAAAACGAAAAAAGTAAAAAGATGTTAAATTTTATCTTTTTCATTTAGACCCCTTTTTAGACATTATGTGAGAAGCAAATTTTCTTAAATCTTTAAAGAAGATTATAACTCTATTTTCTTTTATTTTTTGCTTATATTCCAAAGAAACCTCTCTCATAACCTCATTATAATCAGGGGATCCAATATATTTATGAGATATATAAAAAGTTAAGACCAAAGTTAACACAAAAAACAAGGCTGAAAACACAAGAAAACTAGTGGATAAAATCCATGCTAAAACAACTAATAATGCAAAGATTGCTAATGTTGATTTTTCTCTTTCCATAAGACCTCTCTTTATGTTATAATATTACTTATTAAGGAAAAAATCAACTATATTTATTGATTCATAAGGAAAATTTTTATGGCTGAAAAAGATTTTGAAAAGGAAGAAAATTTTATTGATAAAATTATTTCAAAGCTTGCTAAAGAATCTGAGGATGGCAGGACCTTTTCTGCTAAATATTCTGGATGGAAAAATGAGATTATTTCAAAGGAAGAAAATCAGTCTATATCCGAAGCACTAGAAATTCTTTTTAAGGAACTCTCTTCCAATGAAAACTCCAGTGAAAAGCAAAATGAAATTCTCGAAAATATCAATAAAAATATCGATATATTACTTCCCGAGGTTGTTAGAAAAGAATTTGATATACTTTTAGACTCGTCTAAAGAATTAGAAAGCGACAATTTAATTGAATTAATTCAAAATGACATTAGTAATGAAGTGGAAACTTCTAATGAAAAAGAAATAGATAATTTTGAAGTTGCTAAAAAAACAATGAATAAGGTTCTTGAAAAAACCTCTGATGACACAGAAAAAAGAGAAGAATTTTCAAAAAAATTCTTAGAGCTAACTAAGAATAGAGACTTCAAAAACCATCTAGATGGGATTAAAGACAGCAACCTTGAAATACAAAACAATCTTAACAATCTCAATCTTAGATACAAGGAATCTTTAGAAAAAGGTGATAAGGTAGAAGAAAGCGACCTTCAATCTATTGAATTAGAAATAGAACAAAACCTAGAGAAGTTTGAAAAGAATATAGAAGGCATAATTCCTGATGAATTAAAAGAAGATTTTAATGAAATATTTAAAAGCTATTCGACTCAAGACAAACTTGAAATTGGTGGAATTTTATTAAAAATATGGGCCGAACTAGATAAGCAAAATCAAGGGGAGATCACCCTAGATGAACAAGAGATGGAAGAGCTCGTTGGAAATCTTCTTGCGGAAGTTAATCTAGATGAAAACACGGCAGAACCTCAAACTGGCGAGATAGAACAAGATGCTGAAGCCGATGAAGGCGCTGAAATTGAGCAGGAAGAAGATTTAACTCCACCAGAAGAAAACAAGGGATATCACTCTATAAAAACAATATTTAGAAAGTCTCATTATGAATTTTCTTCCATAGGTGCCGGTGGAAACAAATATTTAGAGGTTGTTAATAGATTGGTTATTGATCCCGTTTTAGATTTTGGTTTAAATGGTATTTATCAAGGATGGGACGGAATTCTAAATGCAACTGAGAACTTTAAAGATTGGAGAAGGCAAAAAGAAGCGTTTAATAAATATGTCGAATGGATGAAGAAAACTATCAATGATCCAGATATTAAAACCCCTGGCTTTGATGGAGTTGATCCAGATCAAATGAATGAAGAATTCGATAAAATATTAAAAGCTAAAAGTATTCTAGGACAAAACAGACAACTAAACAAATCTAGCATTTTAGCCAACAAAGAAAATAATCCTTTTGCTAATACAGATGCGCTTAAGAAATACTGGAATGAAAGAAAGGCTGTATTCAAGAAAAGAGTTGAAGATGAAGCCAGGTTACACGGAGATCATGAAAAAGTTTCTGCTAAAAATGAAGATGGAGAAGTTGAATATAACTATGCTGTTTGGGGTAAATATCCGGTGAAAAAGGATGCTGCGAATAACAATAAAATTCTTTATTTTGAAGATAATATGGAAAATATTCCCGAAGGAATGTACCCTGGAATGCCTATCCCAGAGCATTGGGATGAAAATACCCCATTTGATTTTGCAATGCTAAGAGAAGATACGACAAAGCCATTAGTAAAAAATGGTAAAAAACTTTACAAACTAGATGCTGACGGCGAAAAAATACATTTAGATGAAAATGGTGATGAATTAACAATAAATACGGATGGTGAATTTATTAATTCTGTAGGAGAAGTATCTGAACCAGCGGTTGCAGATCACGGAATAACAAAAACTTATGATGAAGATAAAATAAAAGATATTGAAAAAGACTTCAGAAAAGAAGCTAAAGAATTTTTCGACATATTTTCGGAAGTAGACCTGCTAGATTTAAAAAGCGATGGAAAAGAAAAAGAAATGGAGAAAGTAAAGTCTTCAATAATGGATATTGTTAATTATGGACAAGATACTTTTAATAAAGCAAAAAGACAAAGGGATTTTAAAGAGAAAAATCTTTATAACAAAATATCTAACGACATGCTAAACGCAATAGATTCTCATAGAGCTAGAGGCGGTTAAAATAAAATTGGAGAGGGAAATGAATTTTAAAAGACATCACAGAAGTATATCTTTTATGATATTGTTGTTTACGACAATGTTTATTGTTGACTTCTGGTTAGAGAGCACATGGGGTGCTAGTTTATGGAATAAAGATACTTGGTTTTATATAGAGAAAAACCTTCATTTCTATTCTTCTATAGCGTTAATAGGATGGATACTGTTTTTATCCTTTAAGTTTTTAATGGTTGTTGAAGAAGAAATTATGGATATAGAACCTTATTATCATCCCATAAGTAAATTAAAGGTTGCTAATGATAATGACCACCCAGAAATTCATAAAGAAATTGAAAAGCATGAAGACAAAGAGATATTTTATCACGATGAAAATAACAAGCAAAATGCCGTTGAAAGAATGATAGATGAAACATCTTTTAGGAAAAATGATATTGATATATCTGAAGGCGAATCAAAAAATGATGAAAATAAAGCATTAAAAAGCGCCCTTTCTTTCAAGATAGATGAACCCAAAAAAGAAAATAAAGAAATCCCTGATTTTTTAAAGAAGGATGCAGGAGTTGTTAAAAAGGATAATGTTGAAAAAATTTCATCTAGAAAAGATACTTCTACCGAAAAAATATTGAAGGATAAAAAATTCAAATCATTTGAGTTAAATTCCATAAACCAGACTCCTATTGAATTCTTCGCTGTCAATAATAAGGATCTTTTTATAGGATTAAAGTTTGAAAATAAGAATGAAATTCTAGTTAACGAGAAGGAAAATATAAATGATATAGAACCTAGATTCTGGTTTACTAAAAACTCGCGTGTTGAATCACCTATCGCAAAATTAAATTCAATAAGAAAGTCAGCTGAATCTATAATTTCTGAGGTATTACCAAACACTACTAAAGTAAATGTTAACACTATTATAATACTAGAAAACACGAAAATTAGCAATGTTGAAAACGCTAAAAAAGTATTCTCTAGAAATAAAATTTTAGCAACTAGCAATGATATATCAGAAAAAGACTTTCCTTTATTTGAAAAAGCTTTAAAATATAATAAAGAAGATATTAATAAATCTTTTGTTGAATTTATAGAGACTCTTGTTAAGTATTTTGATCAACAAGAAAAACTAAAGGCCGCATAGAATGTTAAGAAGAAAAGAATATTGGCTGGAGAGACTTGATAACATGGGAATGGCAGAAGTACCTCTAAAAGAGATACAACTAAACTGCAATCCCTATGAAGTTTTCAAAGATATAGATCTATCATCATTCATGCATATACAAAGAGAATTCTTAAAATTCTGTGTTAGCAAGGCTCTTTCTAAATTAGTTAAGGCAAATTTTTCTAGAACAGATGTAAAAAGAATGAGAGATGGTATATTCCCTGAAAATGTATCTATCTTTTTTAAGACACCTATAGAATATGGTGGAAGCCCCTCTTTTGATAATATGTTCCTAATGAAAACAAATCCATTTGCCAATATAATATCTGATTTTTATATGGAGCAGATATCTATCTTCCAAACAGATGAAGGAACCAATGAAGTTCCCAGACAATTTTACACAATAGATCCTGAAGGATATGTCTTTATACCCATATCATCTCCTGGACTAAATGGTGGTAAAAAGAAAAATGATAAATCTCAACAATTAGTTGCAGATCAAATTCAAGTAATGAAACATGCAGAAAAATCTTGGTCAATATAGCTATGGTATTAGATAAAAAGTATAAATTAACATTGTTTCCGCCTATCCCTGAGGATAAAATATATCCTTTAAGGTCTAAGATGGAAAAAAGCTTTAAATGCGCTGTTCCTGATGAATATTCTAAACTATTTTCCATTACAAATGGTATGCTTTTTGATAATGTTGTTTTCTATGGAGATAAAGAGCAGAAAAGAATAGATTATGAACTCCCATCAATATTTGAAATAAATGAAGTATTTGAAAGGATTGGAGTTGGAGAAAAATTTATAATTGGAAAATGGCTAAATCTTCTAATAATATATGATGGACTTGAAATGAAGTATAAAATCGTATCCAAGATAAATCTTATGGAAAACGAGAGTTTCACATCTATCTATGAATTAATAAAATATTTAAAAAACATTGTTGAGTAAGGTATTATTATGAATAAAATATCAATAAACATAGATGGACACAGCACTTCTATATCAATAGAAAAAGAATTTCTAGATGAGCTAGATAAAATTTCTAAAGAAATGAAAATATCTAGAAACAAACTAGTTAGTAATATTGATAAAAACTTCAACGCAGACACTATAAATCTTTCTTCAAAAATAAGAATTTATATCTTGAAATACAGAATAGAAAACAATTAATTATAAAAGTTTTTCATTCTTACAATTGGGATTTCTTTTACGTTACTATTTATTTCTAATTCTTTATTTATTTTGCCCTTTAAAAACCCACCTAGAGATAGATTTCCTAAGATGCTATAACTATCATAAAAGTTATTTATAGTATAATCTCCATTAAACCCTATCATTTTAGCCTTAAGGTCCCCAAGAAGGTTTCCTGAAACCAATATATTATGAAAATCACCTTCCAGACTACATTCATTTAACTCCCCATCTAAAATATTTCCATAGACAACAATTGACTTT
Source organism: Alphaproteobacteria bacterium (assembly GCA_025210155.1). Lineage (NCBI taxonomy): Bacteria > Pseudomonadati > Pseudomonadota > Alphaproteobacteria > Alphaproteobacteria bacterium. Next base: position 134,551 of record JAOASE010000006.1, read on the forward strand.
ATATCAGCCATTCCACTCAAAGGTAAATCCGATAGAAACCTATCTAGCAATGAATAAGTCATTCTTTCTTCAGAAGATAATATTTTTTGTATTTGATCTTTAGAGGAAAGACCTATAATATTTCCACCCGTTATTTTCATTTCAAAATTACTGCTTAAATTTGCTATTATTTCATCATACTTTTTACCAAAAAATTTAACCTCAGCTCTTATATCTATATTTGACCCCACTATATCTAAATCTTCAGAATTAAACATTCTGTCTTTGATATAAGTATTTATAAAAATATTACCGTCGAATCCTGTGTTCACATCATAATATCCATCCAAAGTAAACTCTGAATTCTTATTCTTAAAATAAGAAAATTTTAAAAGCCCATCATCTATATGCCTTGATATAGATAAATTTTTATATTCATCATCATAATCCAAAACCCTATTTAATTTTAAGGAAAGGTCCCCACCAAAAGAATTTATAGCATAAACTAATATATCTGATTTATAAGCCGTAGATGACTTCTTTATAAAATCTCCAAGATTAAGAGTATCTGAAGAAATATTTATTACCGGAACATCCCCCTCAAAAGATATGTCTAGATTTAAATTGCTATCACCTTTTAAAAGACCAATATTAGATATATACCCTGTCTTTGAATCCAATGAAACCTTCATATCTAAAGACACACTATCTTTCACTAAATTGGTATTTATGTTCTTTAGAGCAGAACTTTTTAAATCATAATTTCTAAGAAATTCCTTAAAATCATCTATGACAAAGTTCATATCTATATTGGAAGCACTTCTATTTGACATAACACTATTTAAAGAAAATTCTATTCCATCTCCAAGCCCAATTATGTCAATCGTTGGCCCTATCACAGGACCATCTACATTCATCTTTATATTACCTGATTTTTCCTTAAGAACATTTTGTAGAAATGGTAGGGATAAATTATATAATTTGAACCTACTAAAATTTTTTACATCAACATCAAAAAATAAATTATCAAATAGCTTTTTACTATTTCCATCCAGACCCTTTATAACCCCATCTACCTTTACAGAGTTATCTTTATCTGAAAATGTAAGGTTATTGACAACTAACCTATCTCCATTTAGAGAAATATTCATATTAATATCGTTGTAATCATTTGAATTATATGAAACCTTTTCAAAGATGCCTCTAAAAAATATCTCTTTATTATTGTTATACAAATTAACGTTTTGAGAAATACAATCGAGAAGATTTCCCTTGCAAACATGATCTAGAGATAAATTAGATGATAAAACACTAATCTCAACTCCATCCTTATTTATAGAAACATCTCCCTCGGCAACATCTGAACCAAGTAAAAATATGGTATCATATAATTGAATTTCATCAAAATCATATATCATATTTCCTTTTAATGATTTAAAATCTAACTTTCTTATAAAATCACTAGAAAATCCATGCCCTGGAGAAAATTCTACTTTACCTTCAATATCTCCTTCAGATAAAACTCCATCAAAAGAAAAGCTTTTAAATTGAGGACTTTTAAAGTGTAGATCTTTTATATTAACTCCACCAACATTATTTATTTTAAATTCCAAATCATTTATAAGACCATTATCCTTACTAAGATGTAAAAATCTTATTTTTGAATTCATATAAAAATTATCATATTCCTTAAAAAATTCTAAAAGGCTACTTCTTATATCTCCCTCAGACCCTTCTTCTATATAAATGTTTTTCATATCAAGATCTAAAGAATGCCTTTTGGCTCCTTTATTATAATAATAATTTATTTTTCCATTAGTTGCACCATAATCTAACTTAGCATCTTCTATTCTAAAACTACCATTTGAATATTGAAAACCTCCAGATAATTTAGCCTTTTCCCTAGAGTTTAGTTCATGCAATTTAGATATCAAATCTTCAGATAATATATTTTCAAACTTGTCATTTTTGATTTTCTTAAAGTAGAACCCTCCTTTAACAAGGATATTATTGTAGTCCTTATTAAATTTATAATTCACTCCATAATCAAGCTTTTTACTTTTATAAAAAACATCTCCTTCACCAGATATATTATAGATATCCTTTAAAATAACCGTCGAATCAATATCAAACTCTAAATTATTATGAGTTCCACCCCCTAATAAAGAAACCTTCCTTCCTGACACATTTATTTTAGCATCTAAATTTTCAATCTCTCTATTTTTATCTAAAACAGGAAATTTGATTTTTGATTTTTCCAGATAAACAGTTGTATCAGCTCTATTAAATTCTAACTTTTCATTTAAAAGCTCTCCAACATATTCTTTTTCTTCCTTTGTAAATGAGGTTAAATCTAAATCCGCGCCCCTTAAAACTATCCTATCAATGGAGTTAAATTTTCCCTTTATTAAATTAGCAAGCGAGATTTCAAAAAAAAGTCCTTTTCCATCACCTACCTTAATCAACTTACTTTCATCATCTTTATCTGATATATTTATTGTTATATCTTGGAGATGAACCCTAACTTTTGGTAATATGGAAAAGTTGGTAGTACCTTTTGCCTTTACATATAATCCAGTTTTCATTTCTATCTGAGATGAAATTACCTCGTTATATTTTGTTATATCAAAAAATCTTGGCAAAAAGAATAAAGTGCTAATAAATAGCGCAATAAACATTGCCAATATATAAATCTTTCTAATTGGTTTATTCAATCTTATTTCTCCCTTTATATATTTTAACTTTTTTGAAGAGTTAAATCAATGAAAAATAAAAGCATTAATTATAACTACCCTTTATAGAAGACATATGTTATAATATGAAGATATTAAGTAGGTAGAAAATGTTTTTAATAGAAGATAAAAAACTTGAGAAGCAAGTTGCTAAATGGATAGAATTTTTAAGAGATATTAAAAATATGTCTTCTAATTCTTTTGAGAGCTATTTGATTGATTTAAAAATATTCTTTTCATTTATAGAGAAATATAACGAAGAAAAAGTCTCCTTGAAATCCCTTGAAAAATTAGAAATCACATCTTTCAGGTCCTTTATAACAAACAGAGTTTCTAAAAAGATATCTAAAACATCAATAGCTAGAAATTTATCATCAATTAAATCATTCTTTAAATTCTTAGAAAACAATGATGTCATAAAAAACAAATCTGTTCATTCAATCACAGGCCCTAAAACAAGAAAAAAATTTAAAAAACCAGTCGAATCAGAAGATATAATAGAGTTTTTAAACTCTTTTGAAGATTGCATAAAAGATAGATGGCAGGCTCAAAGAGATAAAGCTTTATTTACATTAATATATGCTTGTGGGCTTAGAATTTCTGAAGCAATTAATTTAAATATATCTGATGTTGCTAGGGGTGATTTTTTAGTGATAGATGGTAAGGGAGGCAAGGAAAGAATAACCCCAATACTTCCAATTGTAATAAACGAAATTAAACTATACAAAGAATTAGCTCCATTTTCATTCAGTAAATCTGAAGCACCTTTATTTCTTGGAGCAAGAGGAATGAGACTAACTGCTAGGGTAGCCCAAAGGGATTTTGAAAAGGTGAGAAATTACCTAGGACTTCCGGATGAAACAACACCCCATTCACTTAGACATTCTTTTGCTAGCGACATGTTAAATTCTGGAGTAGATTTAAGAACTGTTCAAGAACTATTGGGACACAGCTCTTTATCAACAACTCAAATATATACAACTATAAGTAAAAAACAACTTGCTGAAAAGTTTAATAAAGTTGCGCCTAAATAAAAAATTCAAAAAAAGCTTGAAAAATATTTTTTCATATCTATAATATCATTAGATTTTAAGGGGATACCCTGGAATGATTATTATTCTAGGGGGATGTGGCGGAATTGGTAGACGCTCGAGACTTAAAATCTCGTGACCATTAGGTCGTGGGGGTTCAAGTCCCCCCATCCCCACCAATTGATATTAAGATCTTTTCTTCGGAAAGGGTCTTTTTTTATTACCAATTGAAAAAAAATTACTTTAAAAAAAGCCCGCTATTGCGAGCTTTAAATTTAGTTTTTAATTTTACTATCTAACGCTTTCACTTAGAAATAAAGCAAACTTAACTAGATTTGGCATATAGATTATAACCAATGAAAAAGCTATAACTAAGAACATTAAAGCTCTCTTGATATTACCTTTTAATCCAAATACTAAGATATTATATAGTAAGTAGATGTAAACTAATGAAATTGACAAGTTAAATACATAGCTTAATAATTCAGTTCCAAAATTTAAATTAGATAAAGCTATTGCAATTGGGAATAAAACTGTTGTATAAGAAACTGCCTTAAGAGTTTTCTCAAAGTTTAACTCACCTTTACAAGCGTAAGATGCAAACATTAAAGCTCCAGCAATTCCAAAACCTTCTATAATAGCAAGTAGAGGATAAGTCACTACACTTAATGCTGCTGACATAAGCTTAATATTAGCTAGGTTAAATATGATTTGCATAGCTGCTGCTATAACACCCATCAATCCAATAAAGAAAATTGATGAACTGAAATCTTTAGAACCTTTAATTGTTGCAAAGAACTTATCTGGTCTTGAGAACATAAGAGCCAGCTCTTTATATAATTTACTAGATTCAACTTTTTTAATTTCTTGTTGAATTTCTTTTTCAACCTTTTTAGTGATATTTTTAGCTTGTTTAGATACTACTTTAGCTTCTTTTTTCAAAGTTGTTTTAGCTTTTGAAATCGTAGTCTTTTTAGCAGCTACTTTTTTAGGAGTGCTTACTTTCTTTACAGCTGGTTTTTTAGCTGTAGTTTTTTTAACTACAGGAGCTTTTTTAGTAGTTTTTACTGTTGTTTTTTTTGCAGTAGTTTTTTTAGCTGCTGGTTTCTTTACAGCTGTTTTTTTTGTGCCCGCCATTTTTTCCTCCTTAAATGGTTGAAATTTGTAGAATACTATTATATTTTATATCAAGACATGCACCAAATCAAGAAAAAAGGATTTTTTATGTTAAAGATTGCTATAGTAGGAAGGCCCAATGTTGGTAAATCTACTTTATTTAATAAATTATGTGGAAGAAAGAAAGCCATAGTGCATAATGCACCTGGCGTGACTAGAGATGCAAAATCCACTAAAGCCAAAGTAAATGATAAAGAATTTATCGTTGTTGATACTGCTGGATTAGAAGATAATTCTAAAGATGCTATGGAAAATATGATGTTCGATAGAACTATGAAAGCTATAGAAGAAGCTGATGCCGTTTTCTTTATGATGGATATGTCAGCGGGTGTTACTCCAGATGACATTACATTCTCAAATATGGTTAGAAAATTTGAAAAACCAGTTCTATTATTGGCTAACAAATGCGATATTAAAAAAGCTAAGGAAAACATAGCCGAAGCATATTCTCTGGGATTGGGAGAACCAGTTCCCTTATCAGCAGAGGCTAAATTAGGCTTTTATGAGATAGAAGAATTCATTCAAGAATGGGATGAAAAAATCCAAAAAGATGATGACATTGACGAAAGCCAATTCAAAGAAGAGAACAAGTATGTTAAGATATCTATAATAGGAAGACCCAATGTTGGTAAATCTACTTTGATAAATTCAATACTTGGAGAAGAAAGATTTATTACATCTGACTTTGCTGGAACCACTAGAGATTCTGTTGAAGAATATTTTAATTATGAAGATTATAGATTTAAGATTGTTGATACAGCTGGTGTTAGAAAAAAATCTAAAACTGTAAAAGAAAATCTTGAACAAATGACAGTTCAACAAACATTTGAAAATATAAGATATTCAGACGTTGTTTTACTTATAATTGATGGTACTAGAAAAGTTGATAAACAAGATTTAACTATAGCAGACTATGCTGTTAGACAGGGTAGATCACTTATAGTAGCTGTTAATAAATGGGACTTAGTAAAAGATAAGACTGAAACTCTAAAAGAAATAGAAGAAAAATTCCAATACTCTTTTAATCAAGTTAAAAACCTAAACCTATTAACTATATCTGCGTTAAAAAACAAAGGTGTTGATAAAGTTCTTAACTTTATTATTGAAATGTTTGAAATGTTCAATAGAAAGATATCTACTGGAAAACTCAATGGTTGGTTGAAAGATGCTGTTTCTCAAAATCCACCTCCACTGAGCAGATTGAAGAGACCTATGAACTTGAAATACATAACTCAAACAGCAAGTAAGCCACCTACATTTACTATATTTTCTAGTGGAGCAACTGACTTACCAGATTCTTATATAAAGTATCTTAAGAACTCTTTGGTTCAGGAATTTGGATTTGAAGGAACACCTATAAGATTTAATGTTAAGTTAGGTGATAACCCTTACAAAAATAAAGCTAAAAAGAAATAAATTAAAAGGAGTTATTAAAACTCCTTTTTTACTATTTATACTTATCTAATTCCAAAGATAAATTTTCTATTTCTTTTTCTATTGTTTTTAGATTCTCAGTTAAAGATTTTATAGAATTCCAGTCCGCAGATTTCTTCAGCTCCTTATTTATCTCATCCCTTTTTATGGATTTTATTAACCTACTCAATTCTATTTGTAAAACATTGTTGTCTTGACCCATTATATGATTATATTCATTTCTAATACTTTCTAATACTCCATCTAATCTACCATCCTTAAGAGTATTAATAGCGTCATTTGTTTTTAAGTCAGGATTCTCAAACAATGAATTCTTTAGAATATCAAAGGCTTCTTGCATCATATCATCATCAGAATTAAATAGAGACGTATCTTCTAAATAATCTGAAAAAAGCGATGGATTAAATACAAGGTAAGCTAAAAATATTTTATCCCTCGAATTACTAACGGTATCATTTTTTGAAACAAATGTTTCTTTGGGCTTTGGTTTAAATCCCATTGCCTTTGATTTATTCTCTTGGAACAACTGCCACATTTGATCTCTAAAGTATTTTTCATAAAACTTTTTAACTGTAGTATTTGCTATTTGATCAGTTATAGTTTTTATTTCTTTCTCTACAGAAGCTTTTTCTTCCGGCGTTTTATATTGAATCCTTGTTTTAAGATCCCTCCAAAGAAGTTCTGATAAAGATATCGCATTTTTAAAATACTCTTGAAGTCCTTGCTTTCCTCTTTCTCTAAGGATATCATCTGGATCCTTTTTTTCATCTAAAAGAACAAACTTTAATGATTTACCCTCTTTTAAAACTGGCAATGCTCTCATAGCAGTTCTTATACCTGCTTTATAACCAGCCGCATCTCCATCCAAACAGAAGTAAGGTGTGTCAGCAACTCTCCACAATAGGTTTAGATGATGTTCTGATATAGCTGTTCCCATAGGAGCTACAACATTTTTAATTCCATGTTGTGATAATGCTATAACATCTATATTACCTTCTACAGCTATTATACCACCCTTATTAAAAGCTTCATCCCTTGCCTGGGAAAGACCATATAAAATGTGCGCCTTTTGGAATAAATCACCTTCTGAGGAATTCATATATTTAGGCATAGTATCATCGAGAACCCTTCCTGTAAAAGCAACTGTCCTACCCTTAGAATCTAGAATCGGAAACATGACTCTATTTCTAAAGTAATCATATGGCTCTCCATTTTTAACTGATTTCTTAACAAGACATGCATCTTCCATTTTTTCCAATGGGATTCCTAATTTTTTAAGATGTTTGTATAGTTGATTTCCTCTAGGAGCAAATCCTAGTTTAAAATTAACTATAGTTGTTTCACTTAGCCCTCTTTTTCTATTAAGGTAATCTAGGGCTTCTGCACCATCCTTATCTAATAACTTTTCTTCATAGAATTTTGTAGCCATTTCTAAAACTTCTCTAAGATCTGACTGTTTCTTTGCTTTTTCTCTATCCTCTGGAGTTGTTTGAGGCATCTCTAAGCCGGCTTGTCCAGATAATTTTTCAACAGCTTCAAAGAATGATAGATTATTTGTTTGCATTTCGAAAGTTATTATATCTCCATGAGCTCCACAGCCAAAACAGTGATAAAAACCCTTATCCTCATTAACTGTGAATGAAGGAGTTTTTTCATTATGAAAAGGACATAAACCTAAAAAGTCCCTATTCCTTTTAGTTAATGTTACTTTTTTAGAAACAACATCATGAAGGGGGACTCTATCTCTCAATAAATCTAAGAAATGCTTTGGAAAAGCCATTAAGTTTTATTCCTTTCTATTTTATAATAAGAGAATTAATAGTTTCAGGATTTAGAAGTAGTATATTTTCTTTTACCTCTTCTAAACTTCTTGGGTAGTTAAAATATCCTAAAGACATATTTTTTTCATATTCTTTTATTGCATTTTCTGAACTAGAAATATTCTTACCATATATTCCGCTATAATATTCTTGAAATGATTTTGGTGATTTAGAAACCATACCAACTCTTCTTGAACTTAAGATCTTTTTAACAGCAACACCTCTTTCAGTTTCACCATTATATTTCAATCTGAATAAACCGCTTGAGCCTAAAAATCCTGATGGAGCCAATAAATACTCTTCAGAGATATATCCACCCATATCAGATGATGATATCAAATACATGGCGTCATATGCTATTTGAGATATTGATATTGGATTTGAACCGTAAGTATTTTTATACTTTCTTTTGAAAGATGAATCTATTGTAGAATTTGGAGATGTGTATAAGCTACCCCTAAAAATACTTTCAGATTTTATCTTTTTGTTTTCGAAATTAGATAATCCAAATATTTTCGTTTCAGAACCTTTGACATCATAATATGCTAAGAAAGCACCTATAGATATTATACTATTATTACTTCCTGCTATAAATATGGCATCTTTATCAAATTTACCTAAAGAGGTTTTTTTATCTAGATTCAAACTTATATCTTCATATTTTTTACAAGTTTCAAACTCTGATCTGTTTGATGCAGTATAAGATATAGTGTTATCTTCGTCATACTTTCCTTTTTCATCTACTTTATATCCTATACTTTGGCAATATTTCATTTTGGGATTTATAAAAGCCTTCATAGATTTCAAATCTTTTTCTCTCTTTGAGAAGTTAGTTATTTTTTTAACCATAGAATTAAGTTCTTTTTGATTTTTTTCATCAAAGAAAACTATTTCAGCATCAATATTAAACTCCCTACTTTTTTCAAGAATTGTTTTCTCTAATATTTCCCCTAGATCTCCTTTCGGAAGAAGAAATACTGAGTCATCCAAATTGTTTGATCCCATATAAGAGATTATTCTTTCCATTTCTTGAGACTTTAAATAGTTTATTGAATATGTTTTATCACTTAGAACAGATGTATCCGTTGTGAACGATATAACATATTTGCTTCCAGCAACATTTGAAACGGCCTTTACACTATCTGAAAACAGAGGTCCTAGGAAAATATCAGCACCTTCAGAAACTGCCATTTCAGCCTTTTCTTTTGCAACACTAGCATCTCCCTTTGTATCATAAAAAGATAATTCGATATTTTCATTATTAATATCATAATAGGCCATCTCTATAGAATTCTTAAGTGAATTACCTACTTTTTTAGCACTTCCTGAAAGAGGTAAAAGAACCGCTATTTTTGTAGCCCCTTGACTTTCCATTCTTTTTTGAGCCCTTCTATCCATAAGCTCTCTTTCTTTATCTTCTATCTTTGATATATCTATTCTATCTAAAGTTTCACCTCTATATTGAAAATCTCTATCATAAGATATATCACGACCTCTAGAAGTACTAATATCGCTTGATTTTTTAGCGCTTAAAACCCTTGGATTTGCAACCCTAGGAGTTCTCTCATGATAATATTGTTTAGCACAACTTGATGCCATAAAAATGAAAATTATAGGTAATACTTTTTTAAACATTTAAGCCTCTTTTATTATAACGAATACAAGTATATTACTACTTATTTTTTTGGAAAACAAGAGAAAGGTTGAAAAATTATTTGTCAGATTATTACCAAGAAAGTGTGTTGTAGTATCTTCTATCTACTTCTTCACCAAATATATTTATACCACCACTTCTTTTTGTAGTTCGGAAATTATCCATATCGAATATATTTAAAGAAAAAGAATCTTCCGCTCTATCAGTTAAAACAGGTATGATATTTTTTTCTTTAATCCCCTCTTCTCTAAGAATTTTATGCAATATAGAATATCTTCTTGCGGCAAGCTGCTTTGAAGATTGAGATTGTAAAGATCTTGAGCTAACCCCAACCTTAACACCTTGATTTGGACTATCAAGAACCGTACCAGCAAAACTTCTTAAGTTGTTAATATTTCTACTATTTAAAGCAGAGCTTTCATCTGAAAAACCAACTTTCATTTGAAGGATATTTAATTTACTGTTATTTTTATTAGCTTTTATAGTTATGCTTTTGTAAATACCTTTTTCAGATTCCCTATTTACATCTTCTAGAGTTAAAGGTGATACATATCTATTTTGAGCAATATAATTATTTTTTAATTCTTTTTTAAGATTTTCACTTTTGATTCTTGCATCAGAAATAAAAGCGTTTGCTTGATATTTTTTAACTGAAGATTTTGGTTTAGTTAATCTATCCATACTTAAATCGTAAATTTCTTCATTTTGAGACTTTGCCATGTTAGAAAAAGCATCTGAAAAAGATGATTTTTCAACAGCTGCCTTTGACTTTTCAGAATCTTCTTTAGATATAGCAAATGCGTTGCTTAATACTTTTGTTGATGAGGAAATTAGATCCGAGAAAGAATCCTCTTCATTTTTAACAACTTCATTAATTTTTTCAGAGATAGTTTTCTTACTCTCTATTCTATTAACAGATAGCTCTTTGATGTCATCTTCTTTTTGAGCCATATTACCTATAACCCTAACTCTCTTAGAAGATTGTTTTACTTTTGGCTTATTAGTAATTAATTTACTTTTTTTCTTTGCTGGATAAAACCTTTCCGAATCTTTTTTAGAATCATTGGACGCCAACTCAACCACATTTAAAGAGACTTTTTTTGATATATGAGATTTTACAGAAGGAGTCTCTGAAACTTTTGCGGAAAAACTAAAAACACTAGGTTTTTTGGGAGCCAGAACCATACCAGAAATATCGCCCATATTTCCGAAACTGCTATTTATTTGAAAAAAAACAGCTAAAAATGATATTTTGAAAATTGTTTTTCTCACTACTAGTCCCTTCTCCTTAAGACTTAGTATATCAAATTTTTAGCCTAAAATCAAATTTTTTTCTATTATAGATCTTTCTTAACGTCGTCCGAATTTAAAATATCATTGATTTTACTTGCGTAAAAACCTGTTAAATCAGCCTCAAAAACTATATTTGGAACAAATCTACTTTCAAGATGCTTTGCCAAGACAAATCTCACATGCTTTTTATTTTCATTTAACAGTTTAACTTTTTTCTTAGTCTCTTCCTCACTTAAACAACTTATAAATATACTTGCATGTTTAAGTCCAGATGCGATTTTAACCTCAGAAATTGATACGTTTTTACTCAAATCCTCACCGAAATCACCTGAAAGAAAAAGCCCTGCCAAAACTCTCTTTATATGCTCACCAACTTGTAACTGTCTTAAATTGAATTTACTCATATTTTAATAATCCTATTTGCAATATCTTTGTATATATAGAATATAGATATATAATTTGACTCAAAAAGTACAGTGTTTTTTATAGTAAAAATTATATTGATATTATTTATATATTTGATATTATGTTCAGCATGATTAGAAAAACTTACAATTGGACAATGGAACAATCTCAAAAAAAGCATGCCATGGTTATGCTTGCTTTTATTTCTGTAATAGAAAGTATATTCTTTCTAATACCTTCTGACGTGTTTATTATGGCCATTGGTCTTTCTGATAAGAAAAAATCATTTAAAGCAGCTGCAATTGCTACTGTATTTTCTGTTATTGGAGGTCTTCTAGCATATTTAATAGGAGCTTTCCTATATGATTCTGTGGGACAATTTATTATTTCTTCTATGGGATACACTGATAAATTCTCTAAATTTACTGAACTTTACTTACAATGGGGTCCTTGGATAGTTGCTCTTGGAGGATTAACTCCTTTTCCATATAAAGTAATTACTTTAGCTTCTGGCTTTTCTAGATTAAACATATTTGTATTTATATTCTCTTCACTTATTGCAAGAGCTATGAGATATTTCCTAATAGCATTTTTAATTTGGAAATATGGAGAGAAAGCAAGAGAAATAATCGATAGACACCTTGGAAAACTTACGATAATCTTTTTTGCATTGCTATTTGGTAGCTTCTATCTAATAAAGTATATATAAAAATATTCTGTGTCATTCTAACTATTTTCTTGATTTAAAAGAATTTTTTTATTATTTTATAATTATCCAATCAATTAATTAATAAACGAAAAGAGACACTATGGTTGAAGTAATTTATAAACAAAATGACAACAATAAAGCCAATGAAAGCAAGAAAACTCTTACAGAAGATGTTATAGTTTTTAAAAAGGGAAATAAGGCTTTAGATAATGGGAATTACTCCGAAGCAATGGAAAGATTTCAAGAGGCAGTATCTATAAACCCTCAATATGAAAGAGCTTGGAATTGTTTAGGATTTATATTACAAAAATTCAAAAAATATGATGAAGCTATAGAATGCTACAAGAAGGCAATAGAAATTAATCCAACTTCTAAGGCTTCTAACAACCTGGGATTAACACTATCCGTTATGGGTGATCATATTGGTGCTATGGAATATTTTGATATGATGACAAAATTCCATCCAGATTCTACAGAAGCTTGGCAAAACAAAGGTATTGTTTATCAAAAAATGGGTAATATTGAAGCTTCTATCAGCTGCTTTCAAAAGGTTATAGATCTAAAACCAAAAGATCCAAAAGTTCTTGTTAAGGCGCATGTTTCTAGAGGTGTTTCGTTTCAAAAATCTGGTGATTTTAAAAATGCTTATGAAGAATTTAATAAAGCATTAAAAGTAAATCCTTTTTCCGTTAAAGCATGGAATTCTAAAGGTATTACATTACAAAGATTAGGAGAATATATGGATGCTATATTCTGCTTTGATAAGGCTCTAGAAATAGATCCTAAAAACATTCAAGCGTTAAACTCTAAAGCATTTACATATCAAAAGTTAGAAGAGTTTGATAAAGCTCTTGAAGTTTATTTTAAAGTAGCGCTTATGGATGGTGGTTACAACTACGAAGCATTTAATGGAATTGCTACATGTAAAGCAAAATTAGGTGATTTTGATAAATCTTTAGAATATTACAATAAAATCTTGAAAAATGAAAAGAATCCGTATAAACTGGCAAAAACTGAAAAACCTATCGCTTTTGTTACTAAATTAAAAGCTAGGGAAGAATTGGCTAAGAAGGCTGAAGAAGAGCAAGAAGCTGCTGATCAAAAAGCTTTTGCTGAAGCCTCTGATCAAGATTAAAAAATAACTAAGGAGTATATAATGCAAGGTATTAAAAGAAAAGCCGCTAAAGTTAAAAGACATAAATTCAAAAAAAGACTTAAGGCTATGAGAAATAAAAACAAATAGTTTTTAGTCTAAAAAGGATCATAGTATGAGCGATAATAAAAAAATATTGCTTTCGGGTTTAAAACCTACAGGTACTCCTCATATAGGTAACTATATGGGGATGATTCGTCCTGCGATAGAGATGTCTAACTCAGGAAAATTTGATGAAAGCTATTTGTTTATAGCTGACTACCATGGTATTAATACAATGAAAGATCCTAAACTGTTAAAATCACTTACTAGAGAAGTTTGTGCAGTTTGGTTGGCTCTAGGACTAGATCCTGAAAAAACAGTTCTTTATAAACAGTCTGATATATCAGAAATATTTGAGCTTAATACTATTATATCAGCCTTTACATCAAAAGGCTTAATGAATAGAGCTCATGCATATAAAGATGCTGTTCAAAAAAATAAAGATGCTGGTAAGTCTGAATTGGATGATGGAGTTAATATGGGACTTTATAACTATCCCATTCTTATGGCCGCTGATATAATGATCATGGGGTCAAATACAGTACCTGTCGGTAAAGATCAACTTCAACACCTTGAAATGCAAAGAGATATTGCAGGATCATTCAATGCTAATTATGGTAGAGAAGTTCTTGTTAAGGCTGATGGTATTACTGTTGAAGGTGGGGTTATGTTTACCGGAACTGATGGTAGAAAGATGAGTAAATCCTATAACAATGTTATTGGAATATTTGATTCTGAAAAATCTATCAAGAAAGCTGTAATGAGCATTAAGACAGATTCTAAATTACCTGAAGATCCTAAAAATCCTGATGATATAGTTATATTTGATTTCTATAAGCATTTTGCAAAGCCTGAAGATGTTCAAAAAATGAAAGAAGGTTTTGAAAATGGCGGACTTGGATATGGAGATGCAAAAAAGATGCTTCTTCAAGCTATACTAGATTATTTTGCACCCTATAGAGAAAAATATGAATACTATATGAGCAATCCTTCTGAGCTAGATAAGATCCTTGAAGAAGGAGCTTTAAAGGCCAAAAGAAAAGCTCAAAAAGTTTTAGGAAAAGTTAAGAAAGCTGTTGGTGTAGCTTAACTTCAATTACAAATCATTAAAAGGTTCTGACCCCGTCGTCTAGCGGTTAGGACGCCGCCCTCTCAAGGCGGAAACGGGAGTTCGATTCTCCTCGGGGTCGCCATTACTCTGTTTCAACATCAATTTTATAGAAAAATTATTAATAAACTCATGGCTTTATCCCATAATTATAAAGATGGGTAAAATTAATATTTGACTAAAGTCACTAATATAAATAGAATTTGAATTAGTTAATTTAAAAAGGAGCTGAAAAATGAAAAAAATACTTTTATCTGCTGTAGCAGTTTTAGGCGTTACATCTTGCGCTGTAATACCTTCTCAAAATGGAATGGCTATCGTTGGTGATACTAAAGAAGCTGTTATTGCAACAAATAACTCTGCCGCAACAAAAACTGGTAAAGCATGTGCTAAAAACTACCTAGGTATTTTTGCTTCAGGCGACGCTTCTATTGAAGCTGCTAAAAAGAATGGCAGAATCACTAGAGTTTCTTCTGTTGATAGAGAAGTTAAAAGAATGTTAATCATTGCTGAAAACTGTACTATCGTTAAAGGTAACTAATTATACCTAAATATTAATAAAACCTCTCAATTGAGAGGTTTTTTATTTTCTTAAATATAAATCTATATATCTAAATCATCTATTTCATCAGCTAGAGCTTCTATCTCTTTTCTAAGAGCCTCGTCCTCCATAGACATATCTTTTTCACCAGATTTCTTAGATGACTTTGCCATAATTTTTTCTAGCTTTTCTTCTGCTTCATCAGAAGGTATGCCATGTACAGCTGCATATTCATCTGCTAATCTTTCTAAAGCTTCTTCATAAATTCTAGCTTCACTATAAGATTGATTTTCGCTATTAGCTTTTTTATTTAAATCTCTAACAACTTCAGCCAAAGAAACAACGTTACCTGAGCGGATTTTTTCATCATATTCTGCGGCTCTTCTAGACCACATCATTCTCTTTAACTTTGGTGTTTCTTTTATTGTTGAAATAACTTCTTCTAAATCTTTTTCTGTAGAAATTTTACGTAAACCAGAAGTCTCTACTTTAGAGATAGGAATTCTTATAGTCATTCTGTCTTTTTCAAACGATAAAACAAGGAAATCAATTTCTTGACTTCCAAACACTTGTTTAGTTATCTCTTTAACCTCACCCAATCCATGTGTTGGGTATATTATTTTGTCGCCTATATTAAATTTTTCTTTATCAGCCATTTATTAACCTAACAAATTTTCTATTTACTTCTTAATATTATAGTGATATTCTTAGAAAAAACAAGTTTTTATTATTATTGGGGTTTTCAGGGGATGTTCTACATTATATTATTAGCTATAATTCAAGGTATAACAGAATTCCTACCTGTAAGTTCATCAGCCCACCTAGTTATATTTCATAAAATATTTGGAAATCTTGAAAATTATTTACTTTTAGACATAGGTTTGCACCTAGGATCTTTGTTTGCAATATTACTATATTACAAAGAGACTTTATTTAATAGCATTTCAAATATAACCAAAGATAAAATGAGCAGTAAAAATCTTATAAACAAAGTTTTTATAGCTTTTATGGGCTTCATTCCTATTGCTGCCCTAGTATTTTTTACAGTTATAAATATCAAAACTGCTAGAGATATAAGATCTTCATATATGCTACTTATATTTAATTCAATAGTGTTTGCGTTAATATTATACAAACATGACGTTAAAAGAGAAAATAGAGATATAAATGAACTATCATTAAAAGAGTTATTTTCTATAGGACTGTATCAATCCTTATCTGTATTTCCAGGTGTTAGTAGATCTGGAATATCAATAACTAGAGCTAGAATGCTTGGATTAAGCAGGGATAAATCAGTTGAATTTTCAATGCTTTTAGCCATACCAACGATAATTGCAGCTGGGGGAGTTTCAACAATAAGAATTATAATGTTAAACGATTTTGCTATGACAACATACTTTCTAACTGCAATCATAACGTCATTTATATTTTCATATATTTCGTTATCATTATTTGTTAAATATATTAAAAAACATTCTTTCAAACCATTTATAGTATATAGAATAGCAATCTCTATAATACTTGCAATGATGGTTTTATCTGATAAAATCTAATAAGGAGCTTGAAAATGAAAAAAATAATACTATTTCTAACCTTATTAATGATTTCTTCTTGCGGAGTGAAATCGGACCCAATAAGACCGGATAACTCTATATACCCAAGGAACTATCCGGCAAAATAAATATTTACACAGGTTATAACCTATGAATAAAATGGATAATAAAAAAAATAATATTGATAATAAAGGCATTCAAAGGAAAGAAAATGCCTCTTTATCTGTATACGATCCATCCTTAGGTATTAAAAGCTATCTTAAAATGGTGAAATCAATACCAAGACTATCCATTGAAGAAGAAAAAAAGCTAGCTATAGCATTTAGAGATGATTCCGATATTGGTGCTGCTCAAAAATTAGTTCAATCACATCTTTACCTTTCTACATCTATAGCATTTAACTACAAAAACTATTCTCTTCCTCTTGAGGATCTTATTAGTGAAGCTAATATAGGACTTATGAAGGCTGTTAAAAAGTTCGATGTTGATAAAGGCTTCAGATTATCAACCTATGCATCATGGTGGATAAAAGCGGAACTACATGACTATATTTTAAGTAACTGGTCTCTTATTAAAATAGATAAAAGCGCTGCAAACAAAACTTTATTCTTTAATTTTACTAAAAAACTAAAGGATATAGGAATTAACTATTCTGGAAACCTTACGGATGAAGAAATTAAGAAAATAGCTGATCACTATAGTTTTAAACAAGAAGAGATTATGGAGATTGAGAACAGAAGAAAATCTGGAGGAGGAACATCCTTAAATAAAACTATTTCTAGCGAAGGAGATTCTGGTACAGAAATACAAGATTTAATAGCATCTGAGCAGCCAAATCAAGAAGAGATTATGGAAAGAATTTCTGAAACCGATCTTAAAAGAAAGATTTTAGGTGAATTTGTTAAGACTATAAATGATAAAGAAAAAGTTGTTATAACTGGGAGATTTTTATCACCAAAGCCTAAAACCCTTGAAGAAATAGGAAATGAATTAAAGGTTTCTAAGGAAAGGGTTAGGCAAATAGAAGTTGCTATTAAAGAAAAACTTAAGAAGTTTGCCGTTAAAAACTATAATTATCGCTCGTAAGGACCTTTGCAATGAATGAATTTTATAAAAAAAGAGTTGATATAATGAGCGAAGATTATATAGAAAAAGAGGTTGCTGACAAAAAGGACCGTGTTTCTTTTGGTTTAAATCCACTATCTATAATCTCAACAAATTTTATTAAAAAAGCTGGATCTAATAGCAAAGGCTCTTTCCTACAAAAGGATATAATGATAAATTGGAAATCTATTGTAGGCGAGGCTTTTTATGAACAAATAAAGCCAGTTAAGCTGGCTTTTAAATCTAAAAACCATGCTGTTTTAGAGGTGGCTCTAAAATCATCATCTTTAGCTGGCATAATTCAATATGAAAAACAAAATATAATAGATAAAGTAAATGCCTTCACAGGAAATGACGTCGTTAAAGATATTAAATTCATGCATGGCAAATAAACCTTTACAAAAACTGTATTTTTTGATATAATTTTTCTATAAATTAGGAAGAAAGGATATTATCATGAGAAAACTAATTATTGGACTATTTGCGTTAACTCTAGTTTTTGGAGTAACTCTTTCTCAAAAAGATTCAAAAGCGGATGAAAGATCTGCTATTGCAGGATACACTTGCAGAAAGTTAGAAACTTCTATGAATAATGGCTATATTATGCTAGATACTAAAAAGAAAATAACTGGTGCCAATTTAAAATTTGCACAACAAAGATATAATAAATGCATTAACAAATAGGAGATTTATAGATGAAACTTAGATTAACTATATTTGCCTCTCTTTTAATGTTATTTGCCATAAATAATTCGTCTTTTGCTGCAATTGAACAATCAGATATTCTTACCTTTAATTGCTCTGAATTAAAGACATTTTCAAAAACTGGAAATAAGAATAAAGATCTTGTTAAATTTGCAGAAAGATTAAAAAAGAGAAAATGCAAATAATAAATTTATTACTTTATTAGACTAGATGGATCTATTGCAGTTCCATCTTTTCTTATCTCAAAATGAACTTGAGGGATGCTAACTTTACCAGTCTTTCCAACTGTAGCTATTTTTTCCCCCTGCTTTATTAATTCGCCCTTCATAACAAGATTTGATTTGTTATGAGAGTAAATTGTTTTATAACTACCCTTATGAGATAATATAACTGTATTACCAAAACCAGGGAAGTTAGATCCTGAATAAGAAACAATACCATCTTTTGATGCCACTATGCTATCCCCCTCTTTTCCAGCTATATTAACTCCACGATTCTTTCTATTTTTTAAATTATTTGAAAAATCAGAAATAATATTTCCTTTAACTGGAAGAATAAAACCTCTAACAGATCTTATAATTTTATTGTCAGACTTTGCTAATGAATGAGATGTTGTTAATGATGATTTCTTTAGATAAATCTTTTGATTTATATCTATAGAATAAGGATACTTCATATTATTAGTGTCTACAAGATAGCTAAATGATAGATTGTTATCTCTAGCTATTGAATATAGCGTATCACCAGGCTTAACTATAACAAAATCCTTATTAGAAGACTTTTCAACAATATCCTTAGATTCTTTTTTTCCTAGATATAATTTCTGCCCTAACTTTATTTGATTATCCTCTATAGAATTTATAGAAATTATCTTATCAACAGATACATTTGTTTTTCTACTTATTGAATACAGAGTATCTCCTGGTATAACAACATGATAATTTTCATTAGAGTAAGACACCCCTTCAAATGAAAGGGTTAAAAGACAGCTTGTAAATATCGTTAATAACTTTTTACCCATAATGTAGATATTTTATCAGAAAAATTATCTAAAATCTAGTATTTTTAGATATTATTTTTGAGATACTTATAGATAGTTCATATAATAAATATAGTGGTATAGCTAATATCATTTGAGAAATTATATCAGGAGGTGTTAACAATGCTCCAAATACAAAAGACCCAAGGAAAAAGTATTTTCTCCCCTTTCTCAAAGTATGAACTTTTACAAGTTTGAATTTAACAAAACTAATTATAAATATAGGTAACTGAAATATTAATCCAAAAGAAGTTATCATCTTAGTTATCAAACTAAAGTAATGAGACATGTGAGCTTCTAGTTCTATAGGCATTATAGTGTTTGAAATTGCAGATGTCTGAAATGATAAAAAGAATTTCCAAATAGTTGGAACTACTATTTTATATGCAAGCAAAGCCCCTATTAAAAATAAAAATATTGATGAAAAAATCATAGGAACAATAAATTTTTTCTCTTCTTTATACAAAGCTGGGGATATAAACATCCATAATTGAAGCAAAATAAATGGAATTGATAAGAAAAATGCTCCGAACATTGCTGTTTTTAAATAGGTCATAAACCCATCAGATAGATTTGTAAATATAACTCTATTTGTTCCACCAGTGGATTTCATTATATTTTCCAGTGGAATCAACAATAAATCATAAATATTTTCAGCTAAAGAATATGTTAATAAAAAAGCAGCTCCAAAAAACAATAAAGATAACAACAACCTTTTTCTCAACTCTTTAAAGTGGAAAAGTATTGTATGTTTTTCAGAATGAATATTTTCTATGTTATTTTTCATCACTATCTTCACCCATTATTAAATCAAGCTCTTTTTGAACTTCTTTTTCATCTGGAATTTCGCCTTCTATCTTAAGAGAGGGATCTTTTGATTTAGAAAAATTAGATTTACTAGACTGTTTAAATTCCTTGGAGATATTCTCTAGCTCCTTTTCAAAATCAAAACTCTCTTTCATTTCTCTTTCTATTTCAAGCTTAGCATCTTTAATATCTTCAATAGAACCTGAAATTTCAGATCTTATATTAACTATATGAGACTTAGCTTTAGAATAAAATCCACCCAACTTTTCTAATAAGTCAGGTAGATCTTCTGGTTTTACGAAAATTAGAACCAATAATGCTATTAATATAATTTCATAAGTTCCAATAGAAAGCATATTTATTCCTCTATCTCGTTTTCAACTTCTTGAACTTCTGTTGAATCGATGTTTTCTGAAGAAACCTCTATATCTGCGTTTTCAACGCCATCTAGAATTTCATCTTCATTCTCATCTTCAGCATCAACTAAAGTTGCAGAGATTACTTTTTCATTTTCAGAAACCTTGAATAAGGTTACACCCATAGTTTGTCTACCAGCTATTCTTACATTTTTAATTGGCATTCTTATTATTTTACCAGCATCAGTTATAAGAATAATCTGCTGATCCTCTTCTATAGGGAAGGATGCAACTATATGATTTGATTTATTACCTAACTTCATGTTTGCAATACCAGAACCTCCTCTGTGAGTTGTTCTATATTCAAAAGATGAAGTTCTTTTACCAAACCCTGTATCCGTTATAGACAATAGGAATTGTTCTTCTTCAGCAAGCTGTTGATAAGTGTTTTCTGAAATTTCGATATTTGTTTCGATATTTTCTTCACCATCAAGATCTTCTGAATTTTCTAACCCTCTTAGAGCTTTTGATTTCTTAAGATAAGCTGCTCTAGTTTCTGGATCAGCATCCGTGTGATTAATTATTGCCATAGATATGATTTTATCACCTTCATTCAGCTTAATACCACGAACACCCATAGAATTTCTAGAGTTAAACACTCTAACTTCAGGAACTGGGAATCTAATACATCTACCACCTTCAAGAGAAAGTAGAACATCTTTATCCTCTTCACAAGTTGCAACACCAACTAGCTCATCACTTTCATCCTCTAACTTCATCGCAATTTTTCCGTTAGCACGAACTGATATGAAATCTGAAAGTCTATTTCTACGAACTGTACCACGAGATGTAGCAAACATTATAGATAGCTACTCCCATTTGTTTTCATCCTCTGGCATTGGCATAACTGTAGTTATATGCTCGTCTTGTTCTAATGGAAGCAAGTTTATTAAAGCCTTTCCTTTTGTTGCAGGACCACCCACAGGAAGTTTATAAACTTTCAATTTATAAGCTATACCTTTGTTAGAGAACATAAGCAATGGAGTGTGAGTATTTGCAACAAATACATTCGTTACGAAATCTTCATCTTTAGTCTCCATACCTTTACGACCTTTACCACCCCTTCTTTGAGCTCTGTAAGTATCTAAAGGAACTCTCTTAATATAACCTGTGTTAGTCATAGAAACTACAACATCTTCTTTTGCAATTAGATCTTCGATATCAGCTTCAAATTCCGTATCTGTTATTTCAGATCTTCTTGGAGTAGCGAATTTCTCCTTAACTTCATTAAGTTCATTTCTCATAATTTCAAACATTTTTTCTCTATTTGAAAGTATGAATAGTTGTTCATTAATGAATGCTGAAATTTCTGCTATTTCATTTTGAAGTTTCTCTCTTTCTAGACCAGTAAGCTTATTAAGTCTCAAATCTAGAATAGCTTTTGCTTGTTGCTCTGAAAGCATGTAATGACTATCAACTACTTCGTTTTCAGGATCATCAATCAATCTAATGAAAGCTTCTATTTCATGAGCTGGCCAGTTTTTAGACATCAGAGCTACTTTTGCACTTTCTGTATCTCTTGAACTTCTGATTATTTCAATAACTTCATCAAGATTTGCAACAGCTGTAATTAAACCAGCTAAGTTATGAGCCCTTGTTCTTGCTTTATTCAATTCGAAAATAGTTCTTCTTCTAATTACATCTTCACGGAATTCAATAAATGCTTTAATTATCTTTTGAAGATCTAAAGATTCTGGCTTACCTTTGTTAATAGCCAACATATTAGCACCAAAAGATGTTTGAAGCTGAGTATATTTAAATAACATATTTAGAACAATCTCTGGAACCACGTCTTTTTTAAGCTCCATAACAACTCTAATACCATGTCTATCAGATTCATCTCTAATATCTGAAATACCTTCTATCTTTTTATCTTTAACAAGTTCAATTGTTTTTTCAATCATAACTTTTTTATTAACCTGATAAGGAATTTCTGTAATAATAATCGCTTGTTTAGACCTAATTTCTTCAAAATGTGTTTTACTTCTCATTATGATAGAACCTCTACCAGTGGTAAGAGCTTTTTTAGATCCATTTCTACCCAAAATTATACCACCTGTAGGAAAGTCTGGACCAGGGATATATTCCATTAACTCTTCACTAGTTATAGCTGGATTCTCTATATAAGCTAAACAACCATTTAAAACCTCTCCTAAATTGTGTGGAGGAATATTTGTTGCCATACCAACTGCGATACCAGCAGTACCATTTACTAATAAATTAGGGAACTTTGCAGGAAGAACTTCTGGCTCTTTTAAACTCTCATCATAATTTGGTCTCCAATCAACAGTATCTTTATCAAGATCATCAAGAAGAGATGAAGCCACTTTTGCTAACCTTGCTTCTGTATATCTCATAGCCGCAGGACTATCTCCGTCCACAGAACCATAGTTACCTTGACCATTCACCAAAGGAACACCTAAAGACCAATCCTGCCCCATACGAACCATAGATTCATAAACAGCTGTGTCACCATGAGGGTGATATTTACCGATTACGTCACCAACGATTCTCGCTGACTTTTTAAATGGAGTTCCGAAGTTACAACCCAAGTCTTTCATAGCATATAAAATTCTTCTGTGAACTGGCTTTAGACCATCCCTTACATCTGGCAAAGCTCTTGATACGATAACGCTCATTGCATAGTCTAAGAAAGACGTTTGCATTTCCTTTACAATTGGAACTATTTTTATGTCTTTAGAAAGAGTTTCCTCTCTATTATTTTCAGTCATATTTTTAACCTTTCCTATTATTAAAAATTCTATGAGATATTATACATAAAACAGGGGTGAAAAACAAGGAAAAAACCGATATTTTTATAAAAAAATCCATACTCAAAAACCACCTCAAAGAAAAGACTTGTTTTATATGTTTTTTTAAGGTATAATTTAGTTAAAATAATGAGACTTTTCAGAGGTCTTTTTAGAAACTTTTAGGAGAATATTATGAAAAAATTAAACAAATTAATGGTTATGTTTGGACTAACATCTTTAGTATTAAACCTTACAACTACAGGTGCTTTTGCCGCAAGTGACCTTTTAACAGGTGAACTTGCTCCATTTTGGGCTAAAGTAATTCAAATTTTTGGATACTTAAAAACATTATTCTATATCGGATTTGCATTTAAATTCATAGAAGAAATGTATGACAAAGCAAAATCAGGAGACGCGCTTGGCAAAGGTGATTTCACTAAGTGGGGATGGTGGATTTTCTTACTATTCGTACTTCAAATGATTGGAGTTCTGCTAAACTTCCTAGCTGGCGGAGATACAGGCGTTAACTTTAATGCATTTGGCGGATCATAAATCAAGATAAATGAAAATTATATCCCCTCTTAACCGAGGGGTTTTTCTTTACAAAAATTAAATTGAAATAAAAATAATATTTTGATAGAATATATTTTAAAGAGGAATTGGTATGAAAAAGTATTTTTTAATGTTATTTTTTATCTTGTGTTCGATAACTATTTCGACACCTGCTTTTTCTGCACCTGGAGATAATCCCGGACTAACAAATGCTGTTTACAATCAAGATTACTCTCAAACCTCTGCTCAAGATTCCAATATGAAACCAATTAAGGCATTGGATAGACTTATGATAAGACTTACTGAGCTATTTAATATGGCAAGAGAGGTCATATATATATTATCCGCCTTTGTCCTTCTTTCATACTTGTGGAAGTGGGTGCAAAAAGGATCTATGGATAAAGAGGATTTTAAAACCCTTGCTTGGTTTATGGTTGCATTAGCTATACTTGGAATGGCTAGAAGCTTTGCTGAATTTGCCGTTGGAGGTGAAGTAGATTTTATAAATCAAATAGAGGAAAGATATTATAATGAAACGGGTGAAAGAATTGTTATTATGGGCAATTCTATAAAATAAAAAGAGGATAAGATGAGAAGAAGATCAACATTTGGTAGAAATTTAAACAAATCAGATGATTTAAAAAAATACATTGGCGTAGCTATTGCAGCATTATTTCTATTTTTATTAGTTTGGAAACCTACAAATCAACAAACTTCTGTTGAGACTAAAATAGATATACCAACTCCAAAAGTTTATAAATAATCTTTCTATCTTAATAAAAATAAGAGATGCAAAACGCGGTAAATCATTTTATTGAAAATATGATAGCAGAAAAAGGAGCTATGGAAAATACAATCATATCTTACAGAAAAGATATGGAGGATTTTTCTTATTTTTTGAGTTCCAATGGACTTAATTATAAAAAACTTAAGAAAAAAGACATAGAAGATTTTATAAAACTATTAAAAGATAGCTTTTATTCTGAAAAAAGTATTAATAGGAAAATTTCATGCATCAAACAGCTTTTTAAATTTTTATTTTCAGAAAAAGAAGTTGAAAACAACCCAGCGGAATCAATCTTTTTACTAAAACAAAGACACTCCCTACCAAAACATCTTACTAAGGATGAAGTGGAAAAAATACTTTCTAAAGCAAAAGATCATAAAGAAAGCAAATATAAGATAATATATGCAATGGCAGAGACTATATATGCCACTGGACTAAGAGTTTCTGAATTAGTATCCTTAAAGGTTAATAATGTAGTAAAAAATGGAAGCATACAAGATTCTTTCTATGTTGTTGGAAAGGGCGATAAAGAAAGATTCGTTCCTATATCTGAAAGGTTGAAAAAAGTTTTAGGACAATATATATTTATTAGATCATCTCTAATATCTAACCAAGAAAAAGAAGGCGATGAATTTCTTTTTCCATCAAAAGAAAAAGGTAAGCACATTACAAGAGATACTTTTTTTAAGTATATAAAAAAGTTAGCTGTGGAAGCAGAAATAAATCCTATTTTAGTTTCTCCACATGTATTTAGACACTCTTTTGCCTCCCATTTATTGGAAAATGGAGCTGACTTAAGAATGGTTCAGGAGCTATTGGGTCATAGCGATATATCAACAACTCAAATTTATACACATATAATGAGTGATAGACTTAAAAGTGCTGTGACTGAAAATCATCCACTAAATAAATTAGGAAAATAATTTTAAAAATGAGAACTAGAAAAGCAACATTTGAAACAAAAGCTGATATTAAAAGAAATTTTAGAGTTTGTGATGCTAAAGGCTGTAAAAACGAGGGCCTTTATAAAGCTCCTAAAGATAGAGATCTTAAGGAGTATTATCATTTTTGCTTGGATTGCGTAAGAAAATACAATAAAGATTGGAATTATTTTAAAGATCTTTCTTTTGAGGAAATTGAAAAAGAACAAAAGGAAGAGATATATGGAGCTAAAACTAAAAAGTTTGGCGTTAAAAATATGGACGATATAATAAATAACTCCGATGATGTTCTAAATATATTTAAAAGATTCAAATCTTCTGCTGGAAAAACAGATAGAATCAAAGCTGAAATTAAAAAATCTGCTAAGGAAAATAGGGCCTTAAAATTATTTGGTTTAAACTTTCCTTTTTCAGCTAGCGATCTCAAAAAATCATATAAAGATCTTGTTAAAAAACACCATCCTGATAAACATCAAGGATCTAAAGATAAAGAATCTCAATTTAAAAAAATTGTGGAATATAAAGATGTACTTGATAAACTTCTTAAAAAAATTGAAAGTTGTTAAGTTTTTTGCTACAATTGTTTTATTAAAGAGGTTTAATATGAAAAAAATAAATCTATATATATTAACTTTTATGTCTGTTTTTTGTATACAAAGAGCTTCTTTTGCCGAAGAAGAAATTGTAATTGAAGAGTTTTCTGAAGAAATGATAGATGAAACATCTTCTCCGTTCAATGAAAACATTGATGAAAGAGTTAAAAGTTTTGATATATCCAATATTAAACTTGGGATGAAAATAAAAGATGTTAGAAAAGCCATTAAAAAACTTAAATTTAAAGAAGTTAAATCTAAAACCAATGTTCCTGAATTTTTCAAATATAACTACGATTTAGAGTGTAGAAATAGAAATATTCTAAAGCCAGATAATTTAGAAATGTGTATAAATTCTTTTGCCAGAAGAGACAATATTGAATATGTTCAGCTACTTCAATTTAAAAAAGCAGATAGTGATGAGGCGGTAGATATTTATTTTACAAGCAATCTAACAGGGAATGTTGTTTATAAAATCCAATATAAAAATGACCTAAATAAGATTTTAGGAGATGGAAAGAATTTTAAATATCAAAGAGAAGAAAATAGAAGAGCTTTTTGGTATAAAGTTGTTAAAAAGTATGGGGAACCTAATGTAGAAGGTGATTTAATTTGGAGATATGACGTATCCAATGAAAAATCTGTGACATTAAAAGCTAGTTTTGAAGGACTTATTCTTGAATCCACAGGAATGAATGAACAGGATACTCTTGAAGGTATTCAAAAGGCTAGAGAAATGTTTAAGCCTAATCAATTTACATTCTAAAAAATTAAAATATAAGCATTAAAAAAACCTGCGGAATCAATTGAATTCGCAGGTTTTATAATTAATATAGATTATAAACTATTTTCTTAAACCTAATTTTTTGATTAAGTCTTGGTATTTAGCTTCATCTTTACCCTTTAAGTAAGAGATAAGTTTCTTTCTTTGACCAACCATTTTTAAAAGACCCATTCTTGAATGATTATCTTTTTTATTTGTTTTTAAGTGTTCTGTTAGGTTTTTAATTCTTGTAGTTAATATAGCTATTTGAACTTCTGTAGAACCTGAATTAGTTTCTTTTCCACCAAAGTCTTTAGCGTGTGTTTTTTTCATTTCTTTAGTTATACTCATTACATTATTCCTTGTATTTTAAGAGATATTAAAAACTCTTAATGGTTTTAATTCTAATTGCTCTAATTTACATATTGCAACTAGGTGATTATTGTAATGACATCTGATTATTTGATTTTGATCGTTTAATGAATTATTTCTTTTAATACTTCTACCTGTTTCAAGCAAGTATTTATCATTTTCATTAATACTCAGTACCGGGATGCCGTCCAGCGGTGAGTCAATCTTATCTAAAATCTTAATCATAGAATCAGCATCATTTTTTGATTCGCCCTCATTTTGCAACATTTTTTTGATATTATCAAGAGAAATCGATTCTTTCTTATCAAAGCCACTATTATAAGTTCTTTCAAGAAATGTTAAATGCCCTAAGCTATTTAAAGATTTGGCAATATCAGCACCAAGAGTTCTTACATATGTTCCCTTTGAACATTTAACTGAGATTTTATACTCATAGTCTGAAATTTTTTCAAGAAACCTTAATTCTCTTATTAAGATTTTTCTCTTTTTTATTTCAAATTTCTTGCCTTCTCTTGCTAATTTATAAGCTCGCTCTCCATTTATCTTCAATGCTGAAAATGCTGGGGGAATCTGCTCTATTTCACCTAAAAAATTAGTTAAAACATCTTTTACTTCTTTTTCAGATGGAATTATATCCGTTGTATTTGTTACCTTCCCTGTATTATCTAATGTATCAGTTTCTTCACCAAATTTTAAAATAAAATCATAAGACTTATCTTCATTAGGAATAAACTGAATTGTTTTAAGAGCTTCCCCTATAGCTATAGGCAAAATTCCCTCTGCAAATGGATCTAAAGTTCCTAAATATCCTATTTTAAACATCTTTCTAGTGTAACCCATAGAATAAAAAATCTTCTTAACCTCTGTTAGATTTTTATTTGAAGACTGACCTCTTTCTTTATAAAAGTTTATCCAACCAGATATTTTAGGTAAAGAATTAGTCATCTCTTTCTATCCTCTGCATATCTTTTAATTCATAAAGCTTATCCAGAGCATCTCTTGGAGATAAGGTGTTTGGATCTATTGTTTCTAACATCATTTCTACTTTAGATTCCCTAACCTCAAATTTAGTCTCTTCTTCTTTAAGATAATCATCAAATAAGTTCAAGTTATTAGAAATCTTTTCCACCGTATTATTACTGTTTGTACTTTCTAAATTATCTAATATATCCCCTGCTCTATTTATAATAGAAGAAGGAATTCCTGCTATTTTTGCAACGTGAAGCCCATAAGACTTATCGGCTGTACCTGGAATAACTTTATGCATAAAAATAACTTCATCTTCCCATTCTTTTATGGAAACAGTGTGATTACTAACTAATTCTAGTTTCTTAGAAAGATCTGTTAATTCATGATAGTGAGTTGCGAATAAACATCTACACTTACTTTTATTATTAAGATACTCCATAACCGCCCAAGCAATAGATAAACCATCATATGTGGCTGTTCCTCTGCCAATTTCATCAAGAATTACTAAAGATTTATCAGTAGCCTTATTAAGTATTGCTGAAGTTTCTATCATTTCAACCATAAAAGTAGATTGCCCCTTAGCTAGGTTATCAGATGCCCCAACCCTAGAGAATATTTTATCAACAATTCCAATTTCAGCTATCTCTGCAGGAACATAACAGCCAACATGGGCTAAAATTGTAATCAAAGCATTTTGTCTTAAAAAAGTTGATTTTCCAGCCATATTTGGTCCTGTAAGAATCCAAATTTTACTATATTCTTTGGACTTATTATTTAAAACACAGTCATTTCCTATAAAATCATCTTGAGCTGATTTTTTAATATTATACTCAACAACAGGATGCCTTCCATTTTTGATATAAAAATCAGTCGAATCACTCATTTTAGGCTTACAATAATTCTCCTCTATTGCTAGCTCAGACATAGATGTAAATATATCTAGCTTTGAAATAATATCTGAACAATTTCTTATTTCATCAGCCTTTTCAAGAACTTTTTCTTTTAATTCTTCAAATATTTTAAGCTCTAATCCCTGCTTCTTACTCTCAGCCTCTCTTATATTTTTTTCTAATTCCGCAAGCTCTGTTGTAGTAAATCTAACAGCGTTTGCCATAGTTTGTCTGTGAATGAAAGTTTCAGGCATATCAAATAATGATTGAGCTTGTTTACTAGGAACCTCTATATAATATCCCAACATATTATTGAATTTTATTTTTAAAGAGCTTGTTTTGGACTTATCTGAATACATAGCTTGTAGATTTGCTATAATACCCTTATTGTCTTTCATAAGATTAATACATTCATCTAAGGCTAAGTTAAAATTCTCTTTTATAAAATCACCATCTCTAGCTAATAGAGGAATCCCATCTTCCTTTATAGCCGAAGCTAGATACTCTTCCAATAAGTCAAAATTATTTATATTGTTTATTAAAGTAGTTATGTTTGTATTTTCTTTAGAAAAAGATGAAATATAAGCATTATAATTACTTTTTAGACTTGGTAACTTTTTTATAAATAGAAGAATATTTAATATATCTCTAGGCCCACCTCTATCAAAAGCAAGTCTAGAAATACTTCTCTCTATATCTGGAGTGGACCCTATTATCTCCTCTAAAGCTACCTTCAGACTTTGATTTTCAACAAAAAATTCTGTCGAATCCAACCTATTATTTATTTCTTGAATATTTCTTATTGGAGTTTTTATCCAATTTTTAAACATTCTTCTTCCATTAGATGTTTTTGTTCTATCTATAACTGAGAATAAATTAGATCCTTTTCCACTATCACCATTTATATTTTGAACTATTTCTAAATTAGAAAAAGAAAATGCATCTATTTCAACAAATGATTTTTCGGTCTCTCTAGACAACATCTTTATATTTTTTATATCATTTTTATTTGTTAATACGGCATATTGAACTACAACCCCTGAAGATATAATTTCATTATCGTACATAGTTCCGAAAGAATCTTTATTGGATATATTAAAAACTTTTAATAGCTCTTTTTCGCAAATATACTTAGAAAATTTGCTTTCTGGAAAATAAGTAACTTTCTTTTGGAAAAAGTCTTGAACATCCTTATTTTCTTTAAAATTTTCAGCCGAATCTGATATAATTATTTCAGAAGGATTTAATTTAATTAAAAAATCTAGTAGATTTTCGTTAATTGTTTTAACATTAAACTCTCCAGTTGAAATATCTATCCAAGAAACTGAATTTTTATAAACTGAACAAAGGTAATTACTGTCATTTTTAAGAAGATTTTCTTCTATAAGGGTTCCTTGAGTTATTATCCTAACAACCTCCCTTTTTACAACAGCTCCACTACCTCTTTCTTTTCTAGCCTCTTCAGGCGTCTCTGTTTGCTCACAAATAGCAACTTTATAACCAGCCTCTATAATTCTACCTATATAATTATCATAAGCATGGAAAGGAATTCCACACATAGGTATATCTTGGCCATTTTTTTTACCTCTCTTTGTAAGAGCAATACCAACTGTTTCTGAAACAATCTTAGCGTCATCGAAAAACAATTCATAAAAATCACCCATTCGATAGAATAAAAGGCAATCACTATGATTATCCTTAATAGACATATATTGTTGCATCATAGGTGTTAAACCATTTGAATTACTAGCCATTACAAAGCTCCTGAAAAACTAATCTTCTACTCTTACCGTTTCTACCTCACCAGACGAATCCATTATTTTATCTAATTTTAGTTTAGATTCTTTTAATTTTTTCTCTGAAGTAGAAATTAATTTAGAACACTCTTCATAAATTTTAATAGATTCTTCTAACTCTATATTCCCAGATTCTAACTTAACAACTAAAGTATCCAGCTCTTTTAGAATAGTTTCTAATGTTTTTTCTTGCATAATAAAACTCCTTATTTATATAAGAAGATTATTAAAGAAACCCATTAAAATCAAGATAAAAATAAACTAAGATCCGCCATAAGATTTGGCAAAAGTCCTATGCTCTATATGAGCCTTAGGTAATTCAGATAAAAACTGAGATGGGAGATTTTGTTGCCACTTTCCAAATTGGAGTCTACTTCCTGCATATGTTATAAAGACAGCTTTTTTTCCACGAGTTATACCAACATATGCAATACGTCTTTCTTCTTCCAATCCTTTGTCACCGCAATCCTCTATAACCTTTCCATTAGGAAATACACCTTCTTCCCAACCAGGAAGGAATACTACATCAAACTCTAACCCTTTACCTGAATGAAGTGTCATAACATTAACAGCATTATCATCTGAAAGATCATCAGTATCTGAAACAAGAGATATGTGGTCTAAAAATTCAGGAATACTATCAAAATTTTTAGAAATAACACCTATAAGCTCTTGAATATTCTCAATTTTTCCCTCATCTTCTGATTTTTTAGAATTTTTTAACATATCTAAGTAGCCAGAACTTTTTATTATGTAATCAACCAACTTTCCATGATGATACTCTTCACCATTATCATCCAATTTATCTCCGGAAATTATATTTATCCACTCATAGTAATTTTTAAGAAAGTTTTTTGCCTGATCTCCAGCCTTACCCTTTAGATAATTGTTATCTATCATTTCAGATAATGCAAAAATTATATTCTTCCCTAATTCTCTAGAGTATTCCACCATTTTAAATACTGTCTTTTCTCCAAGACCTCTTTTGGGAGTGTTTATAACTCTTTCAAATGAAACTATATCTGATGGATAATAAAGTATCTTAAGATAAGCAATAATATCTTTTATCTCTTTTCTTTCATAGAACTTCATTCCACCAATTATCTTATAATTAATACCTCTTTTAATAAATACCTCCTCGAAAGCTCTGGTTTGCCATCCAGCCCTAACCATGACAGACATTTTTTTCAGCGGAATCCCTTGCCTTTCTATATTTTCTAATTCATCTGCAATATATTTAGCCTCTTCTTCACCGCTAAAACATCCCCTAACCTGAACCTTTAAAGATGTGTCTTTATTATTTTTATCACAAGGTTTTAACTCTTTTCCTAAGCGATTAGAATTATTATCAACTAGGTGAGAAGCTGACGCCAATATATGCTTTGTAGATCTATAATTAGTTTCAAGTCTAACTATTTTAGTACCACTAAAATCTTTTTCGAATCTAAGAATATTCTCAACTTCAGCACCTCTCCAAGAATATATAGATTGATCATCATCACCAACAACACAAATATTTTTATTTTTTTGAGCCAGAAGCCTTATGATTAAATACTGAACAACATTAGTATCTTGGTACTCATCTACCAAAATATACTTAAACTTATCCTGGTAATATTCTAATATATCATCATTGTTTTTTAATATCTCATATGTATATAAAAGGAAATCTCCAAAATCTATAGCATTCATTTCTTTCAATCTTCTTTGATAATGCATATATATATCCTGCATTTTACCATCAAATAAAGCTATATACTCCGGAGGAATTGAATCAAAATTTCTACCTTTATCTTTAATTCTGGAAATAACATCTAAAACATATCCCGCTGGATTATCGGTCGAATCCAAAAATACATCCTGCTCCAACACCTTCTTCACAACCCTTTTAGAATCTGACTGATCTAATATTGTAAAATTATCTTGAAAACCTATTTTATCATAGTATTTTCTCAAGATTCTTAAAAACATCGAATGGAATGTTCCAACCCACATATTTTGAGAAAAACCACCCACTATATTGGAAATTCTTTCTTGCATCTCTTTACCCGCCTTATTAGTAAAGGTCAATGCTAATATATTGCTTGGAGAACATTTTCCTGAGTGTAAAATATATGCTATCCTAGAAGTTAGAACTTTTGTTTTTCCTGTTCCAGCTCCAGATAAAATTAATAAAGGCCCATCCGTTTCTAATACTGCCTCTCTTTGTTCTGAATTTAACTCTTCAATCCACTTAGGATCCTTACTTTCTAATACTTCTAGCACTATCTCTCACCATGTCAAATATATGAAAAACTATAAAATTTTGTTTGATTTTTGTTCTAAGGTAATGTATCATATAAAAAAATAAATGACTAGTAAAAAATTAATATTTTAAGGGGATTTTCATGCATTTTTTACTTTATCCAATATTCCAAATATCTGATATTGTATTGAACCTAATATACTATGTAGTTTTAATTGATTTGATACTTAATTGGCTTATGAATTTTAATATAGTAGATAGAGGAAATGAAATTGCTATAAAAGTAGTTAGACTTACAAATAGTATTTTATACCCTATATATAGTAGAATAAGACGAGTTTTAAGGCCAATTAATGGATTAGACTTCTCACCCTTAGTATTAATTTTAGCCATATCATTCGCTAAAAATTTACTATTCTCTCTTTACAAGATGTTATAAATTTAACTGAAAGGCACTTTTATGAAAAAAGATATTAGAGAAATTGTTTTTGACACAGAAACAACAGGTTTCTATTATGATAAAACCGATAGATTAATTGAAATAGGTGCTATAGAGCTTATAAACCATATTCCAACAGGAAGAACATATCATTCATATATAAATCCTCAAAGAGATGTGCCTGAAGCAGCCTATAAAATTCATAAATTATCTACCGAATTTCTTAGAGATAAAGCTTTATTCTCTCAAGTGTATAAAGATTTTCTTGATTTTATAGGTGATGATACTTTAATTGCGCATAATGCTAGTTTCGATATGAACTTTATTAATGCTGAACTTAAAAGAATTGGAGAACCAACTTTAGAAAATAAAGTTATAGACACCCTAACACTAGCTAGGAGAAA
This sequence comes from Alphaproteobacteria bacterium, assembly GCA_025210155.1. Taxonomy (NCBI): domain Bacteria; kingdom Pseudomonadati; phylum Pseudomonadota; class Alphaproteobacteria; species Alphaproteobacteria bacterium. The sequence continues at coordinate 168,756 of JAOASE010000006.1, forward strand.
GTTTCCTTCTGCCAGATCCAACTCTTTAGATGCCTTATGTAATAGATTTGGTATATCTTTAGCACAAAGAAATAAAGATGGCCACGGAGCTTTATTAGACTCTGAAATATTGGCAAAAGTTTATATAGAGCTTATTGGCGGAAAAGAAATAAACATGTTTGCTGAAACAGAGCAAAAAAAAGATAAGAAAAAAGAAAAAAAGGTAGTAAAAACAAAGAAGATAAAAAGAGAATTTAAAGCTGCTAGAGAGTTTAAATTAAAAGAAAAGGAGTTAGAAACTCATAACTCCTTTATAAAAAACCTTGATACAGATGCTATTTGGAACAAACGCCTATAGTTCTTAAAATATCTTGAAGATTATCTATATCTTTAAATTTAATTTCTATTTTACCACTTGGCTTTTTAGTTCTTTTGGAGAATTTTAAAGCCACTTTTGTATCTAAATACTCACTTATATCATTTTCAATAGATTTAAAATCATCACTTAATTCATTTTGAAGTTTATTTATTGGATTAGTATAATTTATACCTTCCTTCTCAACTTCTTTATTACCCAAAGCTTCTACTAAAATCTTTCCTGTTAATATATCTCTAATTAAAGCTTCTGTTTCTCTAACAGAAATACCTTCTTTTATAATATGATCAACAACTTTATCAGCATCATCTTTTTCAAGCCTTAATAAGGGTCTAGCATGACCTTGAGTTATAAAATCTTCTTTAATTAGATTTTTAACTTTTTTAGATAGATTTATTAGATTTAAAGCATTTGATATATAGGCTAAACTCTTAGATAACTTTTTAGCCAACATATCTTTTGAATAACCGTATTTCTCCATTAAAAAGTTAAAAGCATATGCCTCATCTATAGAGTTAAGGTCTTCTCTTTGTAAATTTTCAATAATACCTATTTCCCAAGCCTCTTTATCTTTAGCTTCTAATATTATGGCCGGAATAGTATCTAAGTTAACTTTTTTAGCAGCTCGCCATCTTCTTTCACCAGATATAATATAAAAACCAGCAGAATCACCCTCTCTTTTTCTAATAAATATAGGTTGTAAAACACCCTTTTCTTTTATAGAAGAAGCTAACTCATCTATAGTACTTTCATGAAAAGTTCTTCTAGGTTGCTTTTGTTCTGGATCTGGGTTAATTAAACTAACCTTAATCATTGATATTTTAGGATTTTTAGAGTCACCTAAAGAAGTATCTTTAGATTTATTAAAAACCTCTTCCTGCTTTCTTATTTCATCTATAATATTATTATCTCCAATTAAAGCAGATAAACCTTTTCCTAATTTTCTTTCTGACATAATTTTCTCCTTATTACACGTGTAAATGTTATTAAATTCTCTTCAAAAGCTCATTAGCTAATCTTATATAAGCCTGACTTCCTGGACACTGTTCATCGTAAGTTATAACAGGCTTTCCATAAGAAGGCGCCTCAGAAACCCTAACATTTCTTGGAATTCTAGTATAAAAAACCTTATTACCAAAAACCTCCTCTATATCATCTTTAACCAAGGAAGATAATCTATTTCTTTTATCATACATAGTCATAACCAATCCTTCTATAATAAGATTGGGATTAGTTGTTTTTTGAACAACAGAAATAGTCTTAACCAAATGAGTAATTCCTTCTAAAGCAAAAAACTCACATTGAACAGGTATCAAAACCCCAGTAGAAGCAGTTAAAGAACTTAATGTAAGCAAACCCAAAGAAGGAGGACAATCCAATAAAATAAAATCATACAAATTTTCAAGCCCTTCCAACCTCTTCTTTAAAGTGAAAAGCTTGTGTTCTGTTTCTGATATTTCAACTTCAGCTCCCGCTAAGTCAACAGTTGCCGGGACTATATCTAAATTTTGAACAGATGTTTTTTTAATAGATGTCTTTATACTATCATTACTAACCAAACAATTGTATATATTTTTAACTCTATTATTTTCATCAATACCCAATCCAGTCGATGAATTTCCCTGGGGATCTAAATCAATAATTAAAACCCTTTTTCCCTTTATTGCTAAAGCAGAAGCAAGATTAATAACAGTGGTAGTTTTCCCAACACCACCCTTTTGATTTATAACTGAAAGTATCTTAGTATCCATTTAATTCTCCAATTCATCCTAATAAAATTATTTTATTAAATAGATCTGGATTTTGCAAGACTTTTTCAAAAAATACCGTCGAATCTACGTATATTTTATGAAAAACAAAAAAACATCATTACACGTGTAAACGCACATTTTTTATTATTACTATCTTCACTGAGCTATAAACAGAACTATCTACAATATCATAATCAAACAAATATTTTGTTTCAGCTTCTTTTATTTCTTGCTTTATATTTTCACCTTTTAATAAAATATATTCTGTGTCTTTAGATCTCATTCCAGAACTTAAATCAAATATATTTAATAAAGAAGAAAATGCTCTGCATGTTATAACATCAGCTATATCATCAATCCTTTCAACTCTTTTATTTAATATATTTGTCGATTTTAGAGAATATGCTATTTTAACTTGCTGCATAAATGCACATTTCCTAACATCACTCTCAACCAAATTTATATTACTATAACCCTCTATAGCTAAAGGAAGTCCAGGGAAGCCACCACCAGCACCTAAATCATATATCTTAACAGTCTTATCTTTTATATAATTACCTAACTCTATCGAGTCTTTGATATGCCTTTTATAGGCCTCACTTAATGTAGTAGAACTAACTAAGTTAATTTTACTTTGCCATTTATTTAGTAAATCTATATATTTTTGATATTTTTCTTCCATTATTATCAATCCTTTGCTATTTTATAACTGAATTATTATAATAAAAAGGTTATAAAAAATGAACAAAAAAAATATATTATTTTTATCAATAGTTTTTCTACTTATTATTTTTGCCCTTAGCAACAGGAATGGAAAAGTTATCAAATTAGATAATTCTACTAAAAAGAGTAATTACTCTGTTATATATAGGGCTAATTATGGTTTTAAAAACAGTGACTATTTAATGATTAGAGACTTAACTAATAGCGAAATATTAAACACCCTATTCTTAGATAAGTACTATGACTATATCATGACATCACTAATAATCAACAACATGGATGATCTCGCTGAAAAATATGCTAAAAAGGTTTTAGATAAAGAATATAATGATATTGCTATATCTATAATATTATTTAATTCATTATCAAGCAAAAACTCTGATTTAGAACCCATTTTAAATAGATATAAAGATGAAGATTCTATCTACCTTAAAAAACTTAAATTTATTATAGATAATAAGGATAAAAAAATATTTTTAGATGAAAATAATATTTTTAATAAAGAACTTCTAACAAAATATAACGCAATGAAATTAGAAATTTCTGGGAATATAGATGAGGCTATAAAATTATATAAAACATCCCTAGATGAAAAGTTTTTAATGAATACCCTACTTTTATTTGCCAATTTAAATATTAAAAATGGTGATAAAGATGCCCTTTCTGAATTTGATAATTTAACTAAAACTGCAAACACGTTTATATATGATGAATTTATTTCTAAAATTAAGATGGGTAAATTTAATATAAATCAAATAACTTATAAAAATATAGTAGCTGAATTTATGTTTGATAATTCTTTTATAAATAAAGAGCTGGAAATTGTACTACCATATTTATCTTATAAGCTTGATAAAGCATATGAATTACCTTTAATACTTGAAATATCTAATTTAGATAGCAAAGATCTTTTTGCAGAAGCTCTATATATGATTGATAAAAATATAGATAAAGTTGTCATGAAAGATATTTTAGAAAGTCAAAGAATTAATATTCTATTAAAGAATGGTAATAACTCAAAGAAAACACTAAAATCCTTTAAAGAGCTATCTAACAAATACCCATCGAATCTATTTAATTATATTAAAATAGCTTATATATATGAAGAAATGGGTAATATTAAAAAAGCTATTAGAATTTATGATGACGCTTTAAACAATTTAAGCTACAACGATAGAAAAAATTGGATAATATATTTTAATAGAGGGGTTTTATATGATAAAATTGGTGATTGGGATATGGCTGAATTAAATCTGAAAAAGGCCCTGCAATTAAATCCTAATAACCCTGCTTTATTAAATTATTTAGGATATTCTTGGTTAACTAAAAATCAAAACAAACATATAGCAGTTAATATGATCAAAGCATCTCTTAATTCAGAACCTTTTAATTCAGAATTTATAGATTCCTTAGGATGGGGACTATATTTAACAGGGGATTCTAAATCTGCTTTAGAATATTTAGAACCTGCTAAAATGGTAAATAATCAATCTGCTATAATAAACTATCATTTAGCTGTTGTTTATGAGGATTTAAAAAGATATAGAGAGGCATTATATCAATATAAAAAAGCCCTAAGATTTAACGAACAAGATAACAGTTTAAAAGATGAAGAAATTAAAAAATCTAAAGATAAAATAAAGGTTCTTATTAAGAACATATAAAATATTAAATTTTATAAAAAAAATTCTTGATTTTTCTTTTTTTTAGGATTATATTGTTTTCATCTTTTCTTGGGGTGTGGCCAAGTGGTAAGGCAATGGTTTTTGGTACCATGTATCGTAGGTTCGAATCCTACCACCCCAACCATCTATTATTTTTTTCAAAAGGATCTATAAAATGTCTCTATTAAATAAAATCCTTGATCAAACAAAACCAGTAAAAGATTTTTTAGATAAAGAGATATCTGAAAATATTTATCCAGATAATAACTTAATAAAATCAATGAGATACACCCTTCTTGCAGATGGGAAAAGGCTTAGACCTTGGTTGGTTTTGACTTCTGCTGAAATTTGTGGAGCTAAATACGAAGATGCTATAAGAGTTGCTGGAGCGATAGAATGCATACATAGGTATTCTTTAATTCATGATGACTTACCATGCTTTGATGACGATAAGGAAAGATGGGGAATCCCGACGAATCATATGATTTTTAATGAAAATACTGCTATTATCGCAGGAGACTCTCTTCAAAGTAAAGCTTTTGAAATAATTTCTAATGAAAAAACACATAAGGATCCAAGTACAAGGTGTAAATTAATAAACTTATTATCTAATTATATAGGACACTTAGGTATGTGTGGAGGTCAAGAGATAGATACTCAAATGGAACAAGGGAAACTACCTATAACAGAAGATCTAATGGTTAGAAACCAAATCATGAAAACTGGTGCTTTATTTAAATTTTCTTGTAGTGCAGGATGTTTATTAGGTGACAACAGTCCTAAAAAATTAGAGTTATTAGAGAAATATGCTTATCATCTAGGTTTATTATTTCAAATGACTGATGATTTATTAGATAAAGATGGTTTTATGCATATATGGACCAGTGAAAAACTTAGATCTGAAATTGAAAAACATTCTATTGAAGCTCAAAATTCTGCCAGAGAATTAGGTTCTGAAGAAATGTATTCTTTAATAGAAATTCTTAAAAAACGAACTTATTAATTGGCTTTTATTAGTTGATTTAACTTCATTGAGTATATATAATTTATTAAAACAAAAATTTTTGGAGATTTTTATGGCTAAAAATATAGAAAATAAAAAGTATTTAATTACATCTGCCCTACCCTATGTTAATGGAATTCCACACTTAGGTCATATGGTTGGTTGCTTATTACCATCGGATGTTTATGCTAGATTTTGTAGAAATAAAGATAGAGAAACTTTATATATCCTTGGAACTGATGAATATGGAACTCCAACCGAAGTTGGTGCTTTAAAAGAAGGTATGGATGTAAAAGAATATTGTGATAAATACTTCTCTATTCACAAAGAGACTTATGAAAAATTCGATTTATCTATGGATAGACTTGGAAGAACTACTAATGAAAAGCATATAAAGTTAGTTCAGGATGTATTTAATGAGTTAAATAAAAATGGCTTTATATCTGAAAAAGAAATTGAACAAATTTATTCTATAGATGATGATATGTTCTTAGCTGATAGATATGTAGAGGGAACTTGTCCAAAATGTGGTTATGAAAAAGCTAGAGGAGATCAATGTGATGGTTGTGGATCTCTTTTAAATCCAACGGATCTAAAGGATGCCTACTCCACAGTATCAGGAAGTAAAAATCTTGAAGTAAGAAAAACAAAACATTTATTCTTAAAATTATCAAACATGCAAAAGTCAGTCGAATCATGGTTAGATACTAGAGATGGATGGTCTAAAACTGCTTTATCTATAGCACATAAGTGGCTAAAAGAAGGTTTACATGATAGATGTATTACTAGAGATTTAAAATGGGGCGTTCCCGTTCCTTTAGAAGGATATGAAAATAAGGTGTTTTATGTTTGGTTTGATGCTCCTTGGGGTTATGTTTCTATAAGTCAAGAATGGGCTGAAAATACTCAAGATAAAGATAAATGGAATGACTTTTGGTTACCGGAAAATGAAGAGGATGTTAAATATATTCAATTCATGGGTAAGGATAATGTACCATTTCACTCTGTATTTTTCCCTGCTGAAGAGATATCAACAGATAAAAAGTGGAAAACTACAGATATTATAAAAGCATCTAACTTTCTTAATTTTAAAGATGGTAAGTTCTCTAAATCATTAGGAAATGGATTTTCAGCGTTGGACTCTATAGATCAATTCCCTTCTGATTACTGGAGATATTGGTTAATGGCTAATTATCCTGAAAATGATGATACATCTTTTTCATTTGAAAAATTTTCTAGTGATATAAATTCTGATTTAAATAATGTTTTAGGAAACTTTGTATCTAGAGTTATCAAATTTAGTCTTAAAAACTTTTCAGATTATGATGAAGATATTATTGAATTAGATTTTTCTGAATGGGATAATAGATTGGAAAAGCTTGTTTGGGAGTTTGATAATTTAATGGATTCTTTAGAGTTTAGAAAATCCATGGGTAAATTAAGAGAAATTTGGGTTTTAGGTAATGAATTTTTAGAAAATTACGAACCTTGGAAAGTTGCAAAAGAAGATAAAGCTAAAGCCCATGCCATAATGCTTAAAGCTATTAATTACGTTTATCTTTATGCTTTAATTTCTAATTCTATAATTCCAAACACATCAAATAAGATTTTAGAATTATTAGGTAAAAATAAAGAAGATATTAAATTTCCAGTGGAATCAGGAATATTTAATAAAGAAATACTATTTAATATAAAATCTTTTAAAGGTATTAATAATATAGAAGAAATGTTATTTTCTAAAGTAGATAATGATAAAGTTGAAGAACTTTCTGAAAAATATAAGTCTTAATAAAAAACCTCTCAATTGAGAGGTTTTCTTTTATTTTTTATCAGTAATTATATTAGGAGATTTTCCCTTTATTATAGTATCCTCTTCTACAACAACTTTTTTAACTCCTTTTTTATGAGGAATTTCAAACATAGTATCTAGAAGTAGTCTTTCTAAAACAGTTCTTAAACCTCTTGCACCTGTCTTTTTATCTAAATTTTGTTTAGCTATAGCCGTAAGTGATTCTGGAGTGAATTCTAGTTCTACTTCCTCCATATCAAATAAGGCTTTATATTGCTTTGTAAGAGCATTTTTAGGTTCTGTTAATATACGAACTAACTCTTCCTCCGTTTGCTCTCTTAGAGTTGATATAACGGGCATTCTTCCTATAAGCTCTGGTATAAGTCCAAATCTTACTAAATCTTCAGACTCTATTTGTTCAAATAAATCTGAAATAGACTTATTTTTCTTATGAGCAATTTCAGCTCCAAAACCTATAGATGTTTTTTCTTGTCTTTTAGATATAATCTTATCAAGACCAGCAAAGGCTCCACCACATATAAATAACACATTAGATGTATCAAATTCTATAGTTTCTGCTCCCGGATGCTTTCTTCCACCTTGAGGTGGCACATTTGTTTTAGTTCCTTCAATAAGTTTTAATAAAGCTTGTTGAACACCCTCACCCGAAACATCTCTTGTTAAAGATGGATTTTCAGATTTTCTTGATATTTTATCTATTTCATCAATATAAATAATACCTTTAGATGCTTTTTCAACATCATAATTAGCAGATTGAAGTAGTTTTGAAATAACAGATTCTACATCATCTCCAACATAACCAGCTTCAGTTAATGTTGTTGCGTCTGCTATTGCAAAAGGAACATCTAATACTTTAGCTAAAGTTTTTGCTAGCAATGTTTTACCTGATCCTGTAGGACCTATTAACATTATATTAGATTTTTGGATTTCAACATCATTACTGCTTTTAATAAGAGATCTTATTCTTTTGTAATGATTGTGAACTGCTACAGATAATATCTTTTTAGCGTATTCTTGACCTATAACATATTCATTAAGATGATTTAATATTTGCTTAGGTGTTAATATTTTAAATTCATTAAGCTTCTTTTCTTCTTCTTCTTTTAAAATAACATCATTACATAAATGTATACAGTTGTCGCAAATAAAAACAGAAGGTCCTGCTATTAATTTTTGAACTTCATTTTGAGATTTACCACAAAATGAGCAAAATTTAGAAATATCTTTCTCTTTATTAGTTTCCATAGTTATTTTCCTTCATAAAAACCTGTTGAATCTATCTTTTTTCTACAATCTCATCAATAAGACCAAATTTCTTAGCCTCTTCCGGAGACATATAATTATCTCTTTCACAAGCTTCAACCATTTCTTCATATTTTTTATTAGAATTTTCAGCTAAAATCCTTGTTAATTTTTCTTTAGTTTTTAACCCTTCTTTTACTTGAATTTCCATATCAGTTATTTGACCTTGGGCTCCACCTAATGGTTGATGTATCATAACTCTTGAATTAGGTAAGGCTAATCTTTTACCCTTAGTTCCACCTGCTAATATAAAAGATCCCATAGAACAAGCTTGTCCCATACAAATTGTTCTTATATCGCATTTAATATATTTCATAGTGTCATATATTGCCATACCAGCTGTAACAGCTCCACCTGGAGAATTTATGTAAATAGAAATTTCCTTATTTGGATCTTCTGCTTCCAAAAAAAGAAGTTGGGCACAAATTAAAGAAGCCATATTATCTTCAAATTGACCTGTGATAAATATAATTCTTTCTCTTAATAGTCTTGAATAAATATCAAATGCTCTTTCTGAAACACCTGTTTTTTCAACAACCATAGGCACTAGACCAGACATATTTTCAATCATAATAATAAAACTCCTTATATCTTCTTTCTAATGCTTGTATTATAACAAATTAAGCTAAAAATTACCAGTCTAAATATTTTTTTATGTTAAATTAATTTTTTATATATTATAATGCTTTTCATTAACAATTAATTTATGTGAGGTTTGTATGAATTTAGAAGAAAGAATTGAAGATATTATAACTCCTACACTTGAAGATATGGGTTTTTCACCTGTAAGAATTTTAAAAACAGGAAAGGCTCTTCAAATAATGGTTGAAAAAGAAAATGGTGATGCTGTTTCTTTAGATGAATGTAGTAAAATATCAAATGCTCTATCAGCGGTTTTAGATGTTGAAGATATTATTCAAGATAAATATATGTTGGAAATTAGCTCTGCAGGTATGGATAGACCTTTAGTAAAGTTAAAAGACTATAATAAATTTTTAGGTAATCTTGTTAAGGTTGAAGCTAAATTTCCTTTAGAAGATTTTGGTTATAAAAAATTTAAGGGATTTATTAAGTCTGTTAATGATAATTTAATTACATTTGAAAATTCATCAAATAATGATTTAGTTGAAATTGAATTAGATGATATAAATAAATGTAATCTAGAAATAACAGATGACATGATAAAAAATCTTTTAAGAAAATAAAATTAAAAAGAAGCTTTTTAGCTTCTTTTTTTTAAATATTACTAGTCGAATCCAACTTAATTAATAGTTTTTACAAAACATGATTTATTATTAACCTTAAGACTTTCACATATTTTTTCAGCATCTGATAAATTGTTAGAATATATTTGAGATCTGTATATAGGATTATTATTATCTCCTCCAACTTCTATCATGTTTTTATAATTATATTTATTAGATATAATAAAATCAGTTTCTTTAAAATAATTTTCAGCTCTTACTTGTTCTGAGAAAGCTCCTATTTGAACTTTATATTTATATTCTGTAGGAGTAACTTTTACTTCATACACCTTATCATTTCTATTTATTTTTGAATTAGAAATAGGAGATTTGTTTTGAATATTGTTAGTTTTAGCTGTAGCACTTTTATAAAATCTAAATTTAGATCCATTATCTTCTTTATTTTTATTTGGCATTTCAACAAATGAATTTAATGGTTTAGGTTTAGATATATCTGTTGGTTGTGGCTTGTTTTTTTGATTTTTCCAACCTGTATAAGTCATGTTAGTTGTTTTATTTAGTTTTTCAAAGCCATAATCTAATAAATTAACCATCTCTTTATCTCTTTTTGAAGCTGAATTAAAGCCTATTAGAATACCTAATATCCTTTGTCCCTTATCATTCTTAGCAGAAGCTATTAAATTGTATCCTGAGGCAGCTGTATATCCTGTTTTAAAGCCATCAGCACCTTTGTACATATTTAATATGTTATTATGTGTATAAATAGTTCTATCTTTATATTTAAAAGATCTTTGATTAAAATAATGGTAATAGTGAGGAAAATGTCTTTTAATAGCCATAGCTAATAGAGCCATATCTTTAGCAGTAGTAACCTGGTTATTATTATTTAAACCCGAAGAATTCTTAAAAATAGTATCATCCATACCTATTTCATTAGCAACTCTAGTCATTATTTCAGCAAAATCTCTTTCTTCACCTGATATATTTTCAGATAGTACCATTGCACAATCATTAGCAGATTTAATTGTTAATGCTTCTATACAAGTTTTAACAGATATTTTATCCCCTGCTAATATTCCTAATTTGGAAGCTGGTTGATTTGCAGCAGATCTAGAAATTATTAATTTTTGGTCCAATTTTAAAATACCCTGGTCTAACGCCTCAAATGTTATATATAATGTCATTAGTTTAGTTAATGATGCTGGATATATTTTTTCTTCAGGATTATATGATTGAAGAACTATTCCTGAATCCATATCTAATATAAGAGAACTTTTATACTCCCTTGAAAACGAAATATTTGAAGCTAGCATAAATATAGATGTTAAAAGTAGTAGTTTTTTCTTGAACATTATTTACCTCTTTATTTATATATAAATATATAATTATTATATCTCGTTGAATAGTGTAATTATTACATTTTTTAACAAAGTTATCAACATATTTATTTTTTGTATGTTGTTGATTCTTTTCATATTGAGTCTATTTTAAACATTTATATACGAGTCTTTTTTGTATTGTTCGATTCTTGGTTGTGTTTTGTTGATAGTTTATGAGTTTTATAACATTTATATATTTATCAACATTTTATCAACAGCTTTTAAATGTAATATTTTTACTAATTTATTAGAGGGCTTTTTAACCTTGTATTAATTATATTATTTTGTTATAATTTGTAAAGAAGAGAGAGGTTTTTTTATGAAGGAAAGTATTTTAAAAGCAGTTGCGCAACCTCCTAAATTATTTGGGGCGCCGTATTTACCGGCTTTTATTAATTTACTAATTCATATGTTTCTTATTTTACTTCAAGCTTTTAGATTAAAAGGTGATACTATAATGTATATTATTTTAAGTTTAGGTATTACACATGGTTTAATAGTTTTATTTGGTAAGAGAGAGCCTCATATGTCTAATATTATTTTGAGTTATTTGAAAACTCCAAGTGGAAGTAATAATATTTTGAAAGAAAAAGGTGATAAGTTTATACCTTAATATGTGGTGATTAAATGGAATTTGCAGTTATTGATAAATTTATATTAACTGATATTGCTCCTATAAATTATATTTTTGGAGCTTTAGGTGTTTTGGGATTGGCTATTTTAGCTATTTTTTCGCTTTTTAAAATAAAGGGATCTTTTTTAAGAAGAGGGTTTGATACTAAATTAGCTGAATTTATACCCTTTTCTGAAATATTATCTGATGGAAAAACTGTAGAGTGTTCTAATAAAACTTTAGTTAGGGTATTTAAAATGGAAGGTGTTTCATCATTCTTTTATAAGAAAAATTTAAAAAATAATTTATTTGAAGCTAAGCAAAATTGGTTAGATTCTTTCGACAATAAAGATATTTCCTGTCGAATCATAACAATTAGAGAAAAACAGAAAAGAAATGTTAATTCTAAATTTGAAAATAGTATTTTACAAAAAATTAATGATATTTGGTCTAAAAATATAGAAGATATTTATATAAACACACATTATGTAGTGGTTAGTTACGAAGGATCTTCTTTAGAGAAATTAGATGAAATTTGTTACTCTTTTAAGGCTTATTTAGATAATTTTGGAATGAAAGAATTATCTATAACTGATTTTCCAGAAGATAATCCTTTAACTCCTTTTATTAAAGTTTTAAACCCTGTTTCTAAACCTAATATAGATATGAAAGGTGTTTCTGATGATATAGCTGATGCTATAACTTCTGAAGAAGTTTTCTTTTCAAATGAAGGTAATATTAGATTTAGATATGGTACGGAAGAAAAATATTTAGCAGTTATTGGAATTAAAAACATTTCTAATGTTGCAGATGAAGATATGATTGATAAGATATTATCTCTAAATTTCGAATTAAATATATTAGATACATTTTCAGTTGTTTCTTCAGAAAAAGCTAAAAATCTTTTACTTCATCAAAAAAATGCAGTATCAAGTAATAGTTATTCTTATGATACAGGTGCTCAGTTTGATGAAGCTCTTTCTCAATTAGATGAATATGATGAAGAACATCAATCTTTATTTAAATTTTCTCAAACTTTTTCAGTTTATGCTTCTACTGAAGAGGAATTAAATGAAAATGTTTTTGAAATAGTTAAAATTCTTAGATCTTATGGAGTTGTTCCTGTAAGAGAAGGTGTTATTGCACAAGCATCTTGGTTTTTAAATTTTCCAAGTTATGATATAGCTCCTAGAGTTTATAATGTTATGTCTCGCCCTATTTCTTGTTTGATTGATTTTGAGAAACAACCTAGCGGGTTTGATAGATCAGATTGGGGAGATGGATCTATAACAAACTTTTTAACGGCTCAAGGGACTAGTTATCAATTTCAATTTCATGTTTCTCCTAATGATGGAGCTGTTGGTCATACAGTTACTATAGGACCTACTGGTCAAGGTAAGACAACTTTATATGCATTTTTAGCATCTCAAGCTATGAAGAATAATAAATTAAGAACTTTCTTTTTTGATAGATATAGAGGTGTAGAAATTTTTTCTAACGCTATAAATGGAGATTATATAAATTTTAATTTAGGTTCTAAGTTTTTAAATAAGGTGGATCAAAAAAGTAAAGGAGATGATGTTCTTACTAATACTCTTTTTAGTAAAGAAGTAGCTTTAAATCCTTTTAAAATAAAGGATACTCCAGAAAATAGATCTTTCTTAAAAGTTTGGCTAAGAGAATTAGCTTTAGCTACTGATTCTAAATCAGAAGAAGAAATTGCACGAGCTATAACAACAAATTTTGATTATTTAGAATATGAAGATAGAAATCTTAAAAATCTTTATAATTCTTGTTTTTCAGCTAATGGCTATATGAAAAAAGAGTTGAAAAGATGGGTTGAAGATAATGAATATGGTGAGGTATTTAATGCAGAAAATGATTCTATGAGTTTAAATTCTAAATGGACTGCTTTTGATTTTACTTATATTTTAGATGATGAAGTTTTAGCTCCAGCTGTAGTTAGTTATGTTATGAATAGAATTCAGAATGTAACAGCTAGAACAGGAGACCCTTCTTTAATTATAATTGATGAAACAGCTCCATTACTTGCTAATAGTTTATTTAGGAAGAATTTTGCAATAGGTTTGCAGGAAGGTAGAAAGAAGAGACAAGTTTATTTAGCAGCTTTTCAACAACCATCTGTTATAGATAAATTAGGTATGGGTGAGGTTATTAGAGGGCAAGCTCAAACAGAAATATTCTTTAGAAATCCTATGGCAACAGAAGTTGATTATAAAAATTGGAAATTAACACCTAAAGAATTTGCATTTATCCAGGGTAAAATATACAAGGATCTTCCTTATGCAATTTTATTGAGAAAACCGTCTATTAATGAGTCTGTTATTTTAAATGTAGATTTATCATTTTTAGGAAATTATTTACAATTATTTAATTCTGGTAGAAAAAATGTTATTTTAGCTGAGGAATTAAAGAAAACTTATAATGATGAGTGGGTTAATATGTATTTAAAAAGTACTAAAAAATAAAGGTAATATTTAATGAAATCTTCTAAAAATCAGTCGAATCTTAAGAAACTGTATTTAACAATACCATTTTTATTAGTTTCTAAAAGTGCATTTTCTATTGGTTTCTGTTCTAAAGAAAGTATAGATGTTTCATTTAGTGTTGATTATGGTAAGCCTAAATATATAGATATTTCTTCAGGAGGATTAAAAAAACAGACTGCAAAAATAGTTTCTAATCATAAAAATCCAAGAGGACTTACAGAAGCTTCTTTTTCTGAAAAAATGGATATTTCTTTTAGTTTATCTCAATTTGGAAATCAAGTTTGTGTTTATCCTAAAGCTGTTAAAGTTTATATGGGATATCCTTCTTTAAATGTTTATCTTGATAATAAGTATAATAAGAATACTTGTGAATATGATACTGTTTTAGGTCATGAAAATCAACATGTAGAAATATATCAAATGGGTTTGAAAAAGTTTTCAAAGACTATTAGTAAAAGAATGTATGATATTATAACAAATGTTGAGCCTATGAGAGATACAGTCTCTTCATCAAATGATTTATCTAGTAGTCAATGGAGGGTTTATACTAAAAGATTTAATAGAGATATAGGTAATCTTATAGAGAATGATAAGGAATTACAAAAGTATAAAAATCAAATGGATGCTTATATAAAGCGATATAATGCAGCTTTAGATACTGAGAAAAATTATAATAAAACTCAATTGAGATGTAAAAATTGGTAGTTAATTAAAACTACCATTTTTTTAAGATTTTCTAATTTCTTTTTCATTAATAGTTGTTGCTATTAAGGCAAATAATAACATTATAAAGGCTATAGATAACCACATAGTTGTATATCCTCCTAATGTTAAGAATATAGAAGCTAGTCCTGGAGTAATCATTACACCTAGTGATTTTGCAGTATTAAATAAGCTTAAGAATTTTTCTCTTTCATTAACTTTACAAGCTTTAAATAAGTATATTTCTTGTAAAGGTTCAACATATGAAGCTCCAATGTTAGATAACATAAACATTATAAGTAATATAAAAGGCATACTGTCAAATAAAGTAAAACTTATAGCAGATATACCACAAAATAAGAAACCTCTACTGAAGAATATTGCAATACCAGTTTTAGCTACTTTTTTTCCAACTATTATTTCATTTATTATTAAAGGAAGGTAACTAACTCCTAATACAACACCTAATGTTGCAGCGGAAAACCCCTTATTAAGAATTGTTAAACTTTTATATATAGCTATACCCCACCAAACATGTAATCCAACAGACATTAAAAATGCTTTAACTCTATCTTTATTTTTAAAATATACTTTACTATCTTTCCACATTTCTTCTAATTGATTTTCATGTTTTTTATGATGAATTTTACCTTCATCCATAAAGTAGCATCTAACAAATAAATATATTAAAATTAATGCATTTGCTCCAGCTGCTGTGAAAAATGCGAATCCTTTTCCATATTCTTTTGCAATTATACCACCTATTATAGGTCCTAAAAAGATACCTATATTGGAGATAGAATAATATTTACCTTCATTTTTAGCTAATGTTTTATTTGTTGATAAATCTGCTATAAATAAGCCTAATCCTATCATAGATATACTATAGGTTATAATATCCAGAATATCAAAAGGAATATATATAATAAGATATTTAGATGATCCCATACCAATCATTGCTAAAACTCTTATAAAAAGAGTTATTAAAAGTATTCTTACTTTTGAAAATTCAGTATATAATTTGGCGCAATATATACATGTTATCAACATTATTAAGTATCTAATAGAAACATATATCCCAATCACATTGTCATTTTTTAAAAATTCTTTTAGGTATATAGGAGATACAAGAGTATCTAAACTATACCCTAGGAAAAATAACAATCCTAAAAGAGTAAATGTTTTAAAACTAGGTAATGATTGTTTTATTTTTAACATTTATAAATGTCCTTTCAATATAAAAACCCGACAAGATAAGTTGAAGGGTTTTTTATTTTCTAAAATATAATTTACTTTTCCTTACTATTAATAAACAGAAGAAAGAATTACTTTAAAGTCGTTCATAGATTCTAGTACTTTACCAGTTCCTAATGCAACGCATTTAAGAGGATCTTCAGCTATAAACACAGGAAGTCCTGTTGAATGTCTTATTGCAAAATCTAAATTTTTAAGTAATGCGCCACCACCTGTTAATATAATACCTTTATCAACAATATCAGCAGCTAATTCAGGAGCTGTATGTTCTAAGGCAGTTTTAACAGCGTCTATAATTTGTCCTACAGGCTCTGTTAATGCTTCAGCTATTTGAATTTCACTAATTTCCATTTCTCTAGGAACGCCATTCATAAGATCTCTACCTTTTATAGTAATCATTCTTTCTTGTTCATCTTCATCTGGAACAGCACATCCAATAGTTTTTTTAATTTTTTCGGCAGAAGATTCTCCTATTAGAAGGTTATGATTTCTTCTAATGTATGAAATGATTGCTTCATCCATTTTATCACCACCAACTCTAACAGAACGTGCATAAACAATATCACCTAAAGACATGATGGCAACTTCAGTTGTACCACCACCAATATCAACAACCATAGAACCATTAGGTTCTGAAATGTTTAAGCCGGCTCCAATCGCAGCAGCAACAGGTTCTTCAATTAAATATACTTTTCTAGCACCAGCTACTTCAGCAGATTCTTGAATAGCTCTTCTTTCAACAGCAGTTGCTCCAGAAGGAACACAAATAATAATTACAGGAGTTGCTATGCTATTTTTGTTTAAACTTTTTTTAATGAAGTGTTTTATCATTTCTTCAGCAATATCGAAGTCAGCAATAACACCGTCTTTAAGAGGTCTTATAGCTTGGATACTCATAGGAGTTCTACCTAACATCATTTTCGCTTCTTCACCAACAGCAAGAACTTGTTTTCTACCTTTTTTATCATCTGAAATCGCAACAACAGAAGGCTCATTTATAACGATACCTTTGTTTTTTAAATACACAAGAGTGTTTGCAGTTCCTAAATCGATAGCTATATCTGTTGAAAATAAACTTAGTAATTTTGATAACATATTTTTAAATCTCCTACTTTTAATTTCTATCTTATAAAATTTTTGATTTTAAATCAACAAAAAATTAGCTAAAAAGTGCTTTTAAGCGGGAAATTTATCTTTGAAAAGTTTTTATATCGACAACCTCTTCTAGTATCCATTTGTTTCTAGAATTTTTTCTGAATAACCAAAAGTCTTTAACTTTTATTATTTTATTTTTATTTCCTTGGATTATTTTTCCACTTTTATCTGTTTTATAAAACGTTTGAATGCTAGAAAATTCAACAAGTAATTTATTATTTTTTCTACTAGTTATTTTTACGTTTTCAACATCAATAAGATTTCTATTTTCTATTAAATCTTTTTTTATTAAATTTTCTTTTTCAATTTTTAAAGAGTTTAAAAGTTTTTTATCTATTAAGTTTTTAATGTTATCAATTTTATTTTCATAAAAGTTAGAAGTTATTTCTTTAAAATTATTACTTAATTGAGATGATGTGTTTTTGATATTATTTATTAGCTCATCGTTGTTTTTAATTATTATTTTGATAGTTTTATTTTTATCTTTCTTTTTATTTCCTATAATAGAAATTATTATTAATATAAATATTGATATAAATAGGAAATCTAAAGATGTTAAATTGATAGTTTCGTTCATTTATTTTTATCTTTCTTTTTTCAACTTTACTTTTGTTTTATCTCTATATATACTATAGTAATAATTTCGTTAAAATCAAGAAAGAAAGGGTATCTTTTATGTCTAATAAAGTTGATGAAAAGTTTAGAATTGTTGCTCAATATATTAAAGATTTGTCTTTTGAAGTACCAGGGGCTCCAAAATATTTTTTTGAAAAAATTGAAGGTGAAAAACCAGCTATAGAAATTGGTGTGGATATTAAAGTTAAAAAAGTTAATGATGATATATTTACAGTTCTTTTACATACTAAGGTTAATAATAAATTAAAAGATGAAGTTTTATTTTTAGCTGAGGTTGATTATGAAGCTGTTGTTAAATTAAATGTTGAATCTGAAAAAGAAGAAAAAGAAATATTATTAATAGATACTCCATCTATGATATTCCCTTTTGTTAGAGAAATTATTTGTAGTTTAACGAAGGATAGTGGCTTTCCTCCGATAGTACTTAATAGTATAGATTTTAAAGAAATGTATAATAACAAAGTTGCTAAATAATTATAAAAAAACCTCTCAATTGAGAGGTTTTATTTTATATTTTTTCATTAGAAGTGCATAGGTCATAAATAGGACACTTTTCACACAAAGTTTTTTTAGCTTTACATATATATCTTCCGTGAAGAACTATCCAATTACCAACATTAGTTAAATATTCTTTAGGAGTTCTTTTTAAAAGTTCTTTTTCTATTTTTAAAGTGTTTTTCCCAGCGGAATCATCTATAATATTAAGTCTATGAGATAATCTTATTATATGGGTATCTACTCCTATTGTAGGGGTTTTAAACAAGTGGTTTGCAATAACATTAGCTGATTTTCTACCTAGTCCAGGAAGAGCTTCTAATTTTTCAGGGGTATTGGGAATTTTACTGTTATGATCTTTAATAAGTTTTTCAGATAATAAAATTATATTTTTAGCTTTGTTATTGTAGAGCCCAATTGTTTTGATATGATTTTTAAGATTATCAATTCCAAGGGATAACATTTTTTCAGGAGTGTCAGCTATTTTAAATAGTTCTTTTGTTGCTTTATTAACACCTTCATCTGTTGATTGAGCTGATAATAAAACTGCTACAGTGAATGTAAAATTATTTGTTGATATTAAATCAGATGTTGGATTTGGATTATTTTTTTTCCAAACTTCTAGTGTTTCAATCCATCTTTTTTTACTTATTATTTTCTTTCCCATTTTATAACTTTCTTATTGATAATTTATCTTTTCATCTTTATTTTTTAATATAGCATTTTTGAAAAAGTTTTCTATTGTTTTTTCGGCGAAGTATAAACTTTCTTTATCATTTTTAAAAAATTTAGATTTTTTAACCTCTTCTAGCGTCATGAATTTTAACTTATTTATAAGCCCTTTATCTCTAGATTGGATAATTAAGTTTCCCTTCATAAAGATTATCTTTAAGATTTCTATTTCTAATGTATTTTTAGTTGTTTGATCCATGACTGACCTCATAACTGTTTATTTTTAAATTTTATAGGAAAAAAAAGAACTTGTCTAATCAATAGAAAGTTCTTTTATATGAAATATTTATTTAGTGGGAAGTTAGCCTTTATGATTGTGGTGACCAGCTAACCCTCTTCTATTTTCATTTATAAAATCAAAAACCTTTTTAGATTTTTCATTATCTTTGTATTTTTCTTTACATTCTTCTAACTTTTCTTTCCAAGTTTTTTTCTTAGAATAAAATAAGTCTCTATAAAGATTTTTAAGAATTCTTATATCATCATCTGAAAAACCTCTTCTTTTTAAACCTATAATATTTATACCTTTTAATGATGCTGGATTTCCGTCTATTATAGTATAAGGAGCTGCGTCTTGAGTTATTTTTGCACATCCTCCAGTTATAACACTCTCACCTATACTTACAAATTGATGTATTGCTGCAAGACCTGATATTATAGCGAAATCATCAACGTAAACTTCTCCAGCAAGTGTAGCTCTAACAGATAATAAAACTCTGTTTCCTACTTTACAGTCATGTCCTATATGAGCATATTGCATTATAACACAGTTTTCTCCTACAACAGTTCCAGATCCTGTTCTTTCTGTTGGTCCAGGAGTTCCTGCATGAATATTTGCATATTCTTTAATTACAGTGTTTTTACCTATTTCTGTAGTAGTTGCTTCTTCAGGAAGATATTTTAAATCGTTTGAAAAGCCACCAACAGTAGCAAATTGAAACACTTTAACATTTTCGTGCAGTGTTGTTTTTCCTAGTATTTGAGCATTTGAATGAATGAAAACTCCTTTTTTAAGAGTAACAGATTTTTCAACATAACAAAAAGGGCCAATATATACATCTTTTTCAATTGTAGCGCCCTCTTCTACTATAGCACTTGGATGAATTTTAATATTCATTTCTTCTAAATTTTTGCTTTCCATTGATATTCTTTCATCTTTCAACTTTTTATTTGGTTTGATATTAGATTAAAATATAAAAGCTTTTAATTAAAACTTTATTACAATATGTTTCCATTTATTTTATTTTTTGAAATTAATTGATATTATATTGTCTTTATGTTCTTTATCAACATTATTTTTGGATTTATAGTAGCCTATAATTGAAGTTGTTGAAATTTCTATTTCACCATTATCTAATATGATTTTTTCATTAAGATCTTTTATGTTTTCAATTTCTTTTGAAGTTGAATTTACTTCAGCTAATATCATTAAAGAGTTATCTATCAAGGCAACACTATCATAAATTTTATAAGTTTTTACTCCAAGCATATGTAAAGAAGATATTATATCTTGTTGCTTTATTGCTTTTGAAAAATGAAATACGCCAAGAACTTTATTGTAGTTATTTTCGGGTTCTTTATAACCTATAGCAAAAACATCTAAATTTTTATAAATATTAAATGGTTTTTTATCAGATTGAGATAGATCTACTTTATCAAATATTTTTGGCATTTCGTCGTTTTGAGCTAAATATATCCACCAACAATTTGAAGAATGTTTTAACGGTAATAAAGCGGTAGATTTTTTGCTTTTATCTTCTACCACTTTGGATAAAACTTTTAATGGAGATTCTAAAGATATTTTTTTATCTGTTTTTTCCATTTTTTTGTCGTAATTTTTATCTATCACCCTATTCTTTTCTTTCAATATTTTATAAATTTATTTGAAAAAAAACGTAAATGTTTTATAATAGTTATATTGTATCACAATTCTAGAGGGAAATAAATAAAAAAATGAGTTTTGAGGTGTTGAAATCAGCTTTAAAAAACCTTTCTTTTTGGTATGAAAAAGAAGGGGTTGAAGAGGTTGCTATAAATAGGCCAGGGGAAATTTGGATTAGACAATCTGGTAAAAAGAAGGATCCTTGGGTAGTTTATAGTGATGATAGGCTTACTAAGGCGTATTTGGAAGATGTTTTGTATTTAATAGCTAATACTTATGCTATACCTTTTGACCCTGATTTGGGTTCTCCTTTAGTTTTTAGTGATTTACCTGGTGGGCATAGATTCTCAGCTATTTCAGGTAAAAATGTTTTATATGATGAAAATGATATATCTGGTGGAGTTGCTATTTCTATAAGAAAACACAGAGATGATGTTGATTATAGCTTTTCTGATTGGGGATTGGAAAAGGGAGTTAAGCTTCAAAAAGTAGATAAGAAGGTTGTTGAAAATATAACAGATCCCTATGAAAAAATGATGACTATTTTGGCCAATGGAGAGCATTTATTAATTAGTGGAGCTACTTCAACAGGTAAGACTACATTTTTAAATAATGTTTTAAAAGTTCTTCCTAAAGAAAAAAGGATTATAACGGTTGAGGATACTAGGGAATTAATAGTTTCACAACCTAATCACGTTCATTTGTTATTATCTAGAACTCAACAGAGTAATTCATTAAATTATTCTGGTGTTATTGATTTGGTTGTTAGAATGACTCCAGATGTAATTATTGGAGGAGAAATTTCAACAGAGAATGCAGGGGCTATTTGGGAGCTTATGGGAACAGGACATGATAACTGCTTAGCTTCTATTCATGCAGAGTCTCCAGATGCAGCTTATAAAGCTTTTATAGATAGAATAGTTCATACATACCCTAATATAGATAGAGAAAAATTGATGGAAAACATGAGGGATAGAGTTCATGTTGTTCAAATTTCTAGAGATGGAAATATTAGAGTTGTTTCAGAAATAGTTTAGTAGGACTTATCTGATATAACTTTATGTCTATTAAGATATATGTTTTGAACAATACCTATAGATCCTAATACTACTACAGAAGAGGTTCCTCCATATGATACTAGAGCTAGAGGAACTCCAACAACAGGTAATAATCCCATTATCATTGCTAAATTAATAAAGGTATAACAGAATATGTTAAATGATATTCCTATGGCCATTAATTTTAGAATAGGGCTTCGGCTATTTATTCCTATCATAGAACACCTTATGATAAGACTTATATATAGTAATATTAAAATTATTCCACCAACCATTCCAAGTTCTTCAGAAATCATAGTAAATATAAAGTCAGTTTGTTTTTCTGGTAGGAAGTTTAGATGGGATTGAGATCCTTTAAGATATCCTTTTCCTAAAAATCCACCGCTTCCCATTGCTATCTTGGCTTGAGTAATATGATATCCAGCGCCAAGAACGTCGCTTTCTGGATTTAAAAAGGTCATAACTCTTTGCTTTTGATAATCTTGTATATTAGCCCAGATAACAGGCAGGGATATTAATGCTAAGCATAAAACTATAAAGAATTTTTTATATTGAACTCCGCTTGAGAATAGCATAGCTCCTAGTATCATTATTAGAATAAGGGATGTTCCTAAATCGGGTTGTTTTAAAACAAGGGCAAATGGAATTAGGGTTAATATTCCAGGTATTACTAAATTTTTTGTTTTTCTAACTTCTTGTAGAGTTAAACTAGATAGTTGTTTTGCTAATACTAGTATTAATGCTATTTTTATTATTTCAGATGGTTGTATTTTAAAACCTCCAAGAGAGATCCATCTTTGAGCTCCCATACCTATGTGACCGAATAATTGAACATATATTAATGACCCTATGGTTAATATATAAAGGGGTATAGTTCCTTTTAATATATATTTAATTGGGATTAGGGTAGCAATCCCCATACCTACAAATCCAATTAAAAATCTAAGCATTTGTTTATTTGCCCAAGGAGATAAATTTCCATATTGGCAACTTATTCCATTGCAAGCTTCTTTTCCAGCGGAATATAATATTATTATTGAAAATAAGCATATTAATAAGGTAATAGAAAGTAGTACTAAATCTATATTTTTTAGTTTTTGAAAAAAACCTAACTCTCTATGTTTTGATTTATAATAAACCATTTTAATATATCCTTATAAATATTTTTTAAGTACAGCTTCCATTACTTTTTTTCCTATGGGAGCTGCAGTTGTAGATCCACCTTCACCATGTTCTACTATTACAGATATTGCATATTTAGGGTTTTTATGAGGAGCATACCCTATAAATAATCCATGATTTCTGTATTTCCAAGGTAATTCATTTCCTTTTAGAATTCCTGTAGCTCTTTCTTTCATAGAAATTCTTCTAACCTGGGCAGTTCCTGTTTTGCCAGACATTCTATGTGTTTTATATTTTAATTTAGAAGCTAAAGCTGTACCATTTTTTTCATTCATAACTTTAAACATTCCTTTTTTAACAATGTCTAAGTTTTTCTTTTTAACTTCTAATTCTTCGAATTTTATGTCGTTATTTTTACCCTTAATTATAGTTGGTTTAATTTTAAATTTTCCGTTGGCGATTCTTGAAACCATAGTTGCCAATTGTAAGTTGTTAGATAAACAAAAACCTTGTCCTATAGATGTAAGAATTGTATCTCCATGTAGCCAATTTTGTCCAAATGTTTTTATTTTCCAATCTTTAGTAGGTATCTTACCTGAAACTTCACCTGGCAATTCTATTCCAGACGGTTCACTTAAACCAAACATATCAGTTATTTTGTTTATCTTATCAATACCTAATTCAAGTCCTAAATTATAGAAATAAACATCGCAAGAAGTTTGTATTGCGTCTACAAGATTTTGTTCTTCATGTTTTTTCCAACAGTGATATAGGTGTCCACCGTATTCGAATTTTTTACTGCAGTATATTTTTTTTCTTGGATTCCAACCATTTTCTAAAGCTGATAATGCTATCAGAGGCTTTATTGTTGATGCCAAGGGATATGTTCCATCTGTATTTTTATTAAGGAATGGTTTTTTTTCATTGTTCAATAGTTCTTTAAACTCATCATTATTAAAGTTTTTATTATTGAACATGTTTGGATTAAATGATGGTGATGAGCACATACTTATTATTTCACCATTGTTAACATCTACAACGCAAACTCCAGCACTAACATCCATGTCTTCTAGTATTTTTTGAGTTTCTTTTTGAATGTCGCTATCAATAGTTAGTTGGATGTCATATCCTTTTAAACTTTTTTGTTTGTTTTCATTTATTTTACCAACAGTTCTTCCATAGGAATTAACGATAAGATCTTCTTTACCATACTTGCCTCGTAACTCTTTATCGAAGTATTTTTCTATACCTGCTTTTCCAATGATAGTATCAGGATTGTTAAGTGCTTCAGGATGTGTTTTTACAAGTTTATTTAAGTCTCTTTTAGATGGTTTTCCTGTATAACCACTTACATGGGAAATCGAATTTTCAAAAGGATATTCTCTTAAAAAACTTTCCTCTATATATACTCCAGAAAGATCTGTTTTTTTGAAATTAATTTTAGACATTTCATCCCAGTTTAAATTTTGTTTTACTATAGTGCTAAGATGTTTCTTTTTATTTTTAATATCTTTTTTAATTTCAAGCTTATCTTCGTTTGTTAGTTCAATTATATTTCCTAATCTTTCTAGGAAATCATCAGGATCTAATCCTTGGAAGCTTTCTTCAGGAATTAAAACTAAGTTGTACATATTTTTGTTTGTAGCAATTTCTTTATTATTTCTATCTAATATATTTCCTCTTTCTGGATTTATATATTTAATTCTAATTCTATTGTTATCTGATAATTTTTTATATTCTTTACCTTTTATTATTTGAAGATAAAACATTCTTCCAAATAAAACTGAAAATAGAACTAGTTGTCCGCCTGACAGAACTAGAGTTCGTCTTGAAATTGTTCCAGTTAAATCTTGTTTGCTCATTTTATCTTCCTACTAGATCTTTAGTTTTTTTAATTGTTTTTATTATTGCAGGTGTAAGAACTATGCTTAGTAATATTGTATGAAAAATACTTTGTAGATGTAAAGGATAATCCATTAATAGTAAAATAAGAGATTTAAACAATATAAAAAATGTTGCTCCTATCATGGTTAATATAGTGCTTGTTGAACTATCAAACTTTATTGATGATTGGAAATGTAAAAAGAAATTAATTGATATTAATATAAATATATTTAATCCAACATAACTTATTTCTGATAAATCCTTTAATAGTGCTATAACTAGTATTTCAGAGAAGCTTATTTTTTTATCTTCATTAAAAGAAAAGTAAAAAAATGGAATTATAAATAATTCTTTTATTAATTGAGATGTATATCCTATATTTGAAAGAGAAATTAACAATAAAATTAACATAGAAATAATATCTAGGTTTTCTGATATAAATATATTAGTACTAGATTTTTTATGTAGTATACTTCTTCTTTTTTTATGTTTAATTGTTTTCGTTTTCATTATTTTCAATTTCTGAGTTTAGGCTTTCTTCGTATATATTTGTTATAACTTTTATGTATTCTAATTTGTTTATATTATTTTCTAATTTTACTGAAATTTTGTTTTCACTTATATCTTCTATGTATCCTACTAATATGCCTTTAGGTATTTTGTTCTCAAAGCCAGATGTTATTATTTTATCACCAATTTCTATTTCATTATTTTTTTCTACAAATTTTAATTCAGGGTTTTTTGAGTTGTTCCCTGCTAATATAGCTCTATTACCACTGGATTCTATTATTACAGGTATTTTACTTACAGGGTCTGTTGCTAGAATAACTCTAGAGCTTTTTTCACTTACATCATTTATAAAGCCAATAAGAGAATTTTTAGATATAACTCCTTGGTATTTTTCTACACCATTTTCTGATCCAGAATTTATAATTATAGATTTAGAAAAATTACTAGAATTATCTGACGATATGTTTGCAGATATAGTTGTATGCTTTTGAGTTTTTTGAAAATTTAGCATTTCTTTAAGTTTTAAGTTTTCTGCTTCAAGCCATTTCATCTTTTGAAGCTCTAGTTCTTTTTCCCATAATTCTTCTTCGGTCTTTTTTAGTTCATCAATTGATGAAAAAGCTGCTTCTATATTTGAAAGTAAGTTGTAAGTAGCTTTAAATGGATAAGATATTGTTGAATATAATGTGTTTGCGATATCTAAACTTTTTTTATTTTCAATATTTTCTTCTTTTTTTGAATTTGAAGTTATTGTGAAGTATAAAGATGATAATATTAGAAATATTAATAATATCTTTTTAAAAATATTTTTTATAAATTTTTCTTTTGATTTTGTGTTTGAAAATTTCATAAGTATAAACCCTCTTTGATAGTTTAATTTTATAATAAAATTGAAAAAAAGACAAGTTTTAATTTTTTAGTTTTTAAAAGAAAAAAGTCGGAATAAATCCGACTTTTTGAATGATATTTTCTTTGAGAAAATTATCTTTTTGAGAATTGGAAAGATTTTCTAGCTTTTTTACGACCAGGTTTCTTTCTTTCAACAACTCTTGAATCTCTTGTTAAGAATCCAGCTGCTTTAAGATCAGATCTTAATTCAGGATCAAATAAAGTTAATGCTTTAGAGATACCTGCTTTAACAGCACCAGCTTGACCAGAAAGTCCACCACCTTTAACAGTTGCTTTAACGTCGAACATTTTTTCTTTGTTTGCAACTTGGAATGGTTGGTTGATGATCATTCTTAAAACGTCTCTTTTGAAGTAAGCGTCAATTTTTTGACCGTTAATTTCAACATTACCTTTACCAGATTTAATCCAAACTCTTGCAACAGCGTCTTTTCTTCTACCAGTTGCGTAAGATCTTCCTAAAGCGTCTTTTTCTGCTTTTTTAACTTCAGTTTTAGTAGTTTCTGTTGAAACTTTTTCTTCAACTGCAGCTTCTTTGATATCTTTGATATCTACTGTTTTTGTTTCTTTTTTAGCAACCATAATTAACCTCTTTTGTTTTTAGAATTTGCTTTTGATAAATCTAAAACTTCTGGTTTTTGTGCTTCGTGGTTATGAGTTTCACCACAGTAAACGTGAAGTTTTTTCATGAAAACAGCTCTTAGCTTGTTATCAGGTAACATTCTTTCAACAGCTTTTTCAATGATTCTATCTGATTTTCCACCAGCTATTAATTTTTCTGGAGTAGTTTCTTTTAATCCACCTGGGTGACCAGTGTGTCTATAATAAACTTTGTCAGACATTTTTTTACCAGTTAAAGCTACTTTATCAGCGTTAATTACGATAACATTATCACCACAATCAGAGTTAGGTGTGAAGTGAGCTTTGTTTTTACCTCTTAGTAGGTTAGCTATTTCAGCAGCCATTCTTCCAGCAACCATGTCAGTTGCGTCGATAAGGAACCATTTAGATTCGACTTGTCCTTTTTGGAAGCTTTTAGTGAAATTATTTTTCATTATTATTTCCTTATTACTTAAGTTTTTTTAATATGCGGATATTATATTTACCGATTGCTGTAAGTCAAGGGAAAAAAATTAGTTTTTTCAATGTTTTATATTTGTGGTATTTAAATACCCTTATATTAAGTTTCTGATTAATCTGCCTTTTTGCAGGTATTTTATTTCTTGACTTCCTTGACCCTTAATATAAAATATCGTCATTATGAAAAAATATGAGAATAAATATGATGTTATAGTTATTGGAGCAGGGCATGCGGGGGTTGAAGCATGTTCGGCTTCTGCGCGCATGGGCTTTAAAACAGCAGTTGTTACTTTTGATGTGAAAAATATTGGAGAGCTATCTTGTAACCCTTCTGTTGGAGGTCTCGGTAAGGGGCATTTAGTTAGAGAAATAGATGCTTTAGGTGGGCTTATGGGTAAGTTGGCTGATAAAGCAGGAATTCAACATAGAGTTTTAAATGTATCTAAGGGGCCAGCCGTTCAAGGATTAAGAACTCAATTAGATAGAGATATATATAGATCAGCTTCTTTAGATATGTTAAGTGGTTTTGAACATCTTGATATTATAGAAGGTGAAGTTTTAGATATTGTAAAAAATGAAAATAAAATATCTGGAGTGGAGATTTGTTCAAAAGATGGAGAAAAAATTAATTTAGATTGTTCTTCAGTTGTTATTACTACAGGTACATTTGGTAATGGTAAAATGATAATGGGAGAGGAAATAATACCTGGTGGCCGTGTTAATATGGAAGGTGATGATGAACCTTCTGCATCGGGTGTATCTAAATTCTTAAAAGAAAGTGATTTTAATTTAATTAGATTGAAAACGGGTACGCCAGCTAGATTAAAATTATCTTCTATAAATACAAATAAATTAGAAATTCAAGAGGCTGATGAAAATCCAGAATTCTTTAGTTTTCAAACTAAAAACCTGTTGAATCCACAAATTTCTTGTTTTGTAACTAAGACAAATATTGATACACATGATGTTATAGAAAAGGCTGTTGAGAGTGGTTTAGCTCCATTATTTAATGGAGCTATAGATAGTAAGGGTCCGAGATATTGTCCATCTATAGAAGATAAAGTTATTAGATTTCCACATCATAAATCTCATAATATATTTTTGGAACCAGAAGGAATTGATTCTGACTTAGTTTATCCTAACGGTATGAGTACTTCTTTACCTAAAGATGTTCAGCTGAAGTTTTTTAGATCTATGGAAGGTTTAGAAAATGTTGAAATTGTTAGATATGGATATGCTATAGAATATGATGCTATAGATGCTAGAGAATTGGGTGCTGACCTTGGATCTAAAAGGATAAAGGGACTTTACTTTGCAGGGCAAATAAATGGTACTTCTGGATATGAAGAAGCAGCTTGTCAGGGTGTTATTGCAGGTATTAATGCAGGTTTATATTCTAAAGATAGAGATCCATTTATACTTTCTAGGGCAGATGCTTTCACAGGAGTTTTAATTGATGACATTACTACTCATGGTTTGGATGAACCGTACAGAATGTTTACGTCTCGTTCAGAATATAGACTTTCTTTAAGAGCAGATAATGCTGATCAAAGATTATCTTCTAGAGCTATTGATTTAGGCTTGTTATCGGATTTTGAAAAAGATAATTTTAAGAAAAAGTTAGATACCTTATCTTCTTCAAGAAGGGTTATGAACAATTTGGAGATATTTCCATCTGAATTGAAAAAGTATGGAATAGAAGTTCATTCTGGTGGTAATAGATTGACGGCTATGGATTTGTTTAAATATCATGAAGTGAATTTTAAAAAAGTTGAAGAAATATTTCCAGATCTTGTTGGTATGGATTCTGTTATTAAGAGACAATTAGAAATAGAGGGTAAATACCAAGGTTATTTTGCTAGACAGGAAAGAGATATAGCTAGATTTAAAAAAGATTTTGATATGAAAATTCCACAAGTTATAGATTATGATAATATTGATGGATTATCACTTGAGATGAGACAAAAATTAAAGAAAGTTATGCCAGAGACGATAGCTCAAGCTTCTAGAATAAGCGGTGTTACGCCAGCTGCCATAACTATTCTTTTGAGGTTTATTAAATCTAACTAGCTAGAGATAGATATTCTTTTTGTTTGTTGAATTGATTTTCTGAAATTATCTTTTCAGATAGATCATTTTTTATTTTTTCGAAAATTGTTTTGTTATAAGCTTTGGTTATATTTTCTTCGGTTTTGAACATGGAGCTATTTTGCCATATTTTTACAGGTTTTTGAGAATACCAAATCCATCTATATTTTTTAAAAATTGGATTTAGTTTTTCAAAACTTGAGTGATTTTTTTTCTTTAATGATTTTTCAATAAAAAGAGAATTTAATTCTTTGAATAATTCATAGCACCAGGTAAAATTTTCTGGATGCTCAGCCCAAGTGCAGATAGGATTTTTTGAATTTATTGGTTTGTAAAGAGTTTTATTTTTAATTTTAAACCCTTGGCTAAGGGCTGTGGACATTATTTGAGCAAGTTCTAATATTTGTTTATTGGCTCTTAAGGGGCTTGAATACCAAAGTGATTTGGCGCATTTTTTAGGATTTTTATCTAGGATGAAAATATTCATTGGAGACCTCCTTTTGAAGGTTGGTTGGGGAAGGGGTTGATTCGATTCTAGATTCGTTTTTGTTTTATGTTAAATCAAAAAACTTTTCTTTCATTGAAATTTAAATTTAATAAGTTCTTATTTTTTCTTGACTTCTTTAAATATTGTTCTATATATGTTCTTGAGAGTTTTGCTTTTAAGAGGAGAATATTTAATGAAAGACTATGATGAAAATTTTTTAAAAGAAGTTTATAAAGTTTTAAAATCTGAAGGAGGTTACGTTAATGATGTAAGTGATTCTGGAGGAGAAACAAAGTATGGTATTTGTAAAAGGTCATATCCTAAATGCGATATTAAAAATTTAACTAAATATGATGCTATAGAAATCTATTATAGAGACTTTTGGGAAAAAAATAAAATTGGTAAATTACCTTTATCTATTAGGGGTGCTGTTTTTTCTGCTGGTATAAATATGGGTATGAGAAGGGCTTTGAGATTGTTGCAGACTTTGGTTGGAGTTAGTGCAGATGGAGTTATAGGAAAGAAGACATTATTCAATATACTTCATTATGATGGTAATTTAAAGAAAGGTTTTTTGAACATGTGGGAGGATTATTATGAGAGGCTTTGTGTTAGGTTTCCAAAAAATAAAAAATTCTTAAATGGATGGCTTAACAGAGTAGCGGAATATAGAGGTTAATTTATAGGCAGGTTTTTGCAAAAGAAATAGCTATTACCTTTTTTGCACCTGCTTTTTTTAGAGCTTTTGCGCATTCGTTTATTGTGGCTCCTGTTGCGATAACATCGTCTATTAAAATTACATTTTTATCTTTGAATTTATTTTTTTCATTATCATTAATTTTAAATGAGTTTGATACATTTTTAATTCTTTGCTTTGTAGATAATCTACCTTGAGATGTTTTGAAATTATACCTTATTAATCCGTCTCTTATAATTTTCTTTTTTGATAAGTTTGCAACTTCATTTGCTATAAGAAGAGCTTGATTATATTTTCTTTTGGAGTATCTTTTTTTATGGATTGGAGTAGGTGTTATTAAATCATTCTCATTTATTATTTTTTGAAATCTATTAAAAATAATTTTAGCTATTATTTTTGAATAAGATGTTTTATCTCCATGTTTTAGTGGAAGGATAATTTTTTTAGACGCAAAATTATATTTAAATACAGATATGGCTTTATCATAGTTTGGTTTTTTTCTTTGACAATTTCCACAAGTGATTTTCTTTTTTTCTTTTATTGATATTTCGTTTTGATCATAATAAAAAGGCTGACTGCATATTTCACAAAAAGGAGCTTCTATATACTTGAAATTTTTTATACATTTATGGCAAATTCCATCATTAATTTCATTAATGAAGTTGTTGCACATAATACATCTTGATGGGGATGCTATGGATATTATTTTTTTTAATATTTTCAACATGAGAGTTATCATATATTTTTTGTTTTGATTTTTAAAGAAATTATTTTAAAATGTTTTTGAACATTAAGAAAAAAGGTTTGTTATGGAAAATAAAAATACTATTTTTGCTTTAGCTTCTGCTCATGGTGTTGCAGGAGTTTCTGTTTTTAGATTGTCTGGTGAAAGAGCTTTTGAAGTTGCTTGTGATATTGCTAAGTTTGATTCTGTGCCAGAAGTTAGAAAAGCTGTGTATACTAATATATATGATGTTAATGGATTGGTAATAGATTCTGTTATAATGATATTTTTTAGAAATCCAAATTCATTTACTGGTGAAGATGTGGTGGAAGTTCATACTCATGGAAGTAGAGCTGTTATTTCATCGGTTTTAAATAGGCTATCTCAATTTGGTGAAGATGTTAGATTGGCTGAAAGGGGTGAATTTTCTAGAAGAGCATTTGAAAATGGAAAAATGGATTTGACTGAAGTTGAAGGTTTAGGCGATTTGATAGATGCTACCACTGAAGCACAAAGAGTTCAGGCTGTTAGGCAATTAGGAGGAGGTCTTTCTGATATTTATAATAAATGGAGAGAGGATATCCTTGTTATACTAGCTAATTATGAGGCTGTTATAGATTTTAGTGAAGATGATATTCCAGAAGATTTGCAAAAGAAAGCAGATGAAAAGATTTCAACATTAATGAATTCTATAAAATCTCATTTAAATGATGGTAAGAGAGGGCAAATTTTAAGAGATGGTCTTTCTGTTGCTATTGTTGGAAATCCTAATGTTGGTAAGTCTTCTTTATTTAATAAGATGTTGGGTGAAGAGAAGGCTATTATATCTTCTATAGCTGGTACAACTAGAGATGTTGTTGAAGCTGATTTGGATATAAAAGGTTATCCTGTTTCTTTGGCCGATACTGCTGGTATAAGAGAAACCTTAGATGAAATAGAGACGGAAGGTATTAGAAGAGCTTTGAAGAGGGCTGAGAATGCTAATTTACTTATTTGGGTTGCAGATGATTTAAAAGAGTTTTCAACAGATAAGTTTTCAGGTAATATAATAAAAGTTCTTAATAAAATAGATGAAAATCCAGTTGAATCTGTAGAATATGATATCTTTAAGTTATCTATTAAAGAAGAAAATGGGTTTGAAGAGTTTCTTAGCTATTTTGATAAAAAGGTTGTTGATATGATGAGTGTTTCTGATGCTCCATTAATTACTAGAGAGAGACATAGAATTGCTTTGGAAAAAGCAGTAGAGTTTTTAAATGCATCTTTACTTGATGACTTTGTGGAAATAAAATCTGAAAATATTAGGTTGGCAGCTGATGAAATAGGTAAGGTTGTTGGAAGTATTGGAATAGAGGAAATACTTGGAAAAATATTTTCAGGCTTTTGTATAGGAAAGTAAAAGGACAAATATTATTTTGTAATTATTAAAACCCCTCCTGTGTAAATGAGGGGTTTAGTTTATTCTATTAATTTTCTTTTTCCTGTGTTATCAGGTGCGCTTAGGATACCATCTTTTTCCATTCTATCTATTATGTCTGCAGCTTTATTATATCCTATTCTAAGACATCTTTGAACATATGATATGGATGTTTTTTTACTTTCTTTTACTATTTGGATAGCTTGAATGTAAAGATCTTCGTTCTTATCTTCTTTGCTAGGTTTATCTTTATCCTTTCCAAGGATTTTGTTCATAAGATCAGCTCCAGCACCTTCACTAACAGCCTCTTCGCTAACAACAGCCTCTACATAATTCGGTTCTTCTTGACCTCTTAGGTATTCAGAAACTTCTTCTACTTCTTTTTCTGATACGTAAGCTCCATGAACTCTTATTAGCTTTGCACCTCCAGGCATATAGAACATATCTCCCATACCAAGAAGTTGTTCAGCTCCTTTTTGTCCTAAAATAGTTTTACTATCGAAATCAGATGTAACTTTGAAACTGATTCTTGAAGGGAAGTTGGCTTTGATAACACCAGTGATACCGTCTACAGAAGGGCTTTGAGTTGCTAGTATTAAGTGTATTCCTGCTGCTCTGGCTTTTTGAGCAAGCCTTTGAACTGCAAACTCAACTTCTTTACCGGCAACAGCCATTAGATCAGCAAATTCATCAACAACTACAACAATGTATGGCATTTTTTCGAATTTATATTCTTTTCTTTCAAATATAGGGTCTCCTGTTTCAGGATTGAAGCCAATTTGAACTCGTTTGGTATAAGTAGATTTTTTTGAATTTTTAACTTTATCATTGAAGCTTTCTATATTTTTAGCTCCAGTTCTAGACATTTCTTTATATCTTCTTTCCATTTCGTTCATAGCCCATTTAAGAGCAGTAACGGCTTTTGTAGAGTCGGTAACTACAGGAGTTAAAAGGTGAGGTATGTCTTTATAAGCTGAGAATTCAATCATTTTAGGATCTATCATGATGAATTTACATTCATCTGGTTTTAGTTTATATAGCAGTGATAATATCATAGAATTTACACCTACTGATTTACCAGATCCTGTTGTACCGGCAATTAGTAAGTGAGGCATTTTTGCTAAATCAACATACACAGGTTTTCCTGAAATGTTTTGACCTATTGCCATAGGAAGTTTTTGAGATGATTTTGTAAACTCATCATTTTCAAGAAGTTCTTTGTAGAATACAGTTTTTCTTTTAATGTTTGGTAACTCTATACCGATAACATTTCTTCCAGGAAGTTGAGAAATTCTTGTAGAAGATGCCATGTGTAGAGATATATCTTTTTCTCTATTTATTATAGAAGAAACTTTAATTCCTAAGTCTGGTGCAAATTCGAATAATGTAATAACTGGACCAGGTTTTATGCTAGTTATTTGACCAGTTATTTTATGTTTTTTAAGTAAAGCTTCTATCATTCTTGCTTTTTGTTCAAGATTTTTCATAGAAACGCTATCTGTTTGCTTTTTAGGTTCGTCAAGAAGGTTTGTTGTTGGTAGGGTAAATTCTTTTTCAACAATAAGTTCTTTCTGAATGTTTTTCTCTTTTATTTTTTTAACTTTAGTTGTGGTACTTGCCTTTGGTTTTGCTTTTATTTCCTTTATCTTTTCAGGAACTATAACATCATTTTTAATTTCTTTAATATTTTTTCTTAAGATAACTGCTTTAAGTATTTTTAAGAATTTTATTATATTATATTTTCTGATTCTTAAAGATATTAGAGAGGTATAAATGGCTATTATAGATATAATAAATATGCAAATATTGTTGTACGGAGAAAAAAGATTTGTTTCTATGAATGATTTTATTGCAAAACCTACTTTTCCACCTGATGTAAATGGAATTATGGTAAACAATATAGGTAATAGGAATGCTGTTATTAAAAGAGATTTAAAACTTTCCTTTTTGTTAAAAGAATTAAATTCTTTTTTAAAGAAAAATTCTATTAACAAAATAGTGGCTGAAGTTATTATAATTATTGATGTTAAGATTCCAAAGTTTTGAACATAAAAATTTCCAAATATAGAAAATATACTTTCAAAGAATTTTTCTTCTAGTTCAAGAGATGTTGTAGAGTATCTTGAATTGTAATAAGGATTAAAAGATATTACAGAAACAATACTTGTTAATAGGCCTAAAATTATAGATACGTTAAAAATTAATTTAAGTATTTTTGTAAGTATTTCTTTTCTGTTTTCATTCATTTTTTATTTTTTCTTATCCTTAGTTTTTTTACTTTTCTTCTCTTCTTTAATTCCTTTTTTAAAAGAAGAAACCCCTTTTCCTAACTCTTCCATTATGGAAGCTATTTTACCCTTTCCAAATAGTATAAGAACTATAAGTAGGATTATTATTAATTCTGTTGCACCAAATCTCATGTTAAATTCCTTTTAAAATTATTTTGTTACAAAACAACTTATTTGATTGTTTTTAAGTTTTCCACAAAGATCTCTTGCAGATTTTGAATCTTTAATGTTAACAATTCTTAATCTATAGAAAGTTTTTCCATTAACTATGGCCTCTTGAATTGCATGATCTTGTTTTGCAAGAAGAGAAGGGTAGGCAGCTCTATATGTGTTCCATTGTTTTTCAACATTGTTTTTAGATGCTCCAGAAAGAAGTTGTATAGACCATAAGTTTGAATTAGTAGTTTTTATTTTAATAGGTTTATTAACTTTCTTAACTTCTTCTACTTTTTTGATAGGAGCTTTTTTAGGAACTTCTACAGTTTTAACTTTTTTACTCTCTTCTAATAGCTTTGCCTCTTTAGCTTTTCTTTCGGCTTCAGCTTTTTCAGCAGCTTCTTTAGCTTTTCTTTCAGCTAGAATTTTTGCTTCTTTAGCTTTATCTTCTTCTTGTTTTTCAATTAATGCTTGAGCTTCTTCATCAAAAGATCTTGTTGAATCATATATTGAAGTATCTTCTTTAGAAATGTTTTCAACAGTATTAGCTTCTTCTTTAAAGCTTTCTTCATATTTTTCAAATACAGGTATTGTATTTTCAGTCTTTTCTCCGCCTCTAAGGAATAATGAAAAAGTTATACAAGCTAGAAGAATACCAGTTAGAACTGCTATTATAAGAGAAACAACGTTTTGAGGCGCTTTCTTTTCTTCTTCAATTGGAAATTCTAGGTCTATAGAAGAAGATTCTTTAATTTCTTTTTCTATGTCGTTAAAAAGTTTGTCGTCCATTATATTTCTCCCTTATTGAGATTTTAAAATTATTTTTTTGCAGTTATAGTAAAGAAATTCAAATAGTATTGCTGTTAGAAATACAAATGTGAATTTAAAATCTTTTAATTGTAGTAGTTGGCTTGACGTTATCGTTTCATAAAACAAAGATGAAAAAAATCCAGTTTTCATTAATATTATTATACTTATCCTTATTTTAGTTTTTATTTTCATAAATCCTATCCTACTTTGTTTTATTATACTTTAAGATTGAACTTGATGCAAGATTTTATTTGTTCATTTCTTCTAGTATTAATTTAATTTTGCTAACAATATTTTTATTTTCAGATCTTGCTAATTCACTCATTTTATTTATTGCTATAAATAGGTTTATGCTGGAAAATTGATCTCTTATTTTAATTTTAGAATATGTTAGGTTTGGATTTTTTTGTTTTAATAATTTGTAGTTGCTTAAAGAAGTTATAATACTTATATTTTTGTTTATATCTATTTCTTTTAAAGATTCTTTATTTGAGAGTTTTTCAACATTAAAGAATTCATTTGGATTGTGTATGTGGTAGTATAAATTATTATGTTTTTTTATTTTGTTAGAAATGTTAGATAACTCTATTTCGTCTGTTATATATATTTTATGAGATTTTAATTCATTCAGTAAAATATTTTCATTTATGCTTTTAGATGCATTAATTTTTATTAATACTATTTTTTCTGAAGATATTGGGGGAAATAAATATTCAATATTCTTGTTGAATGAGAAGGGTATTCCGATTGCTAAGTCAGAATATGTATTTTTAATTTGTCCCTTGCCTTTGAAACTTGATTTTTTTATAGCTTCTTGAATGTTTGTAGATTCTATGAAATTTAATTTAATAGATGTGTTTATTGCTATGTTTTTTGTTATTTCATGAGAAAGTCCAGATATTTTTTTACTTATATCATTTTTGTTAGTATTATTTTCAACTCGGCAAATATTATTAATGCTTAAAGGACATGTATATGTTATTTTTTCTAAAGAGAAAGATGTCTTTATATTCAATAAAAACGTCGTTGTAAGTAAAAAATGTATGAAAAAAATATTTTTTTTCAATTCTCTCTCCATAAATACTGTTTTAATTATACAATAGAATTAACTTTCTTCAAAGAAGAAAATATATATTGTTGAGAATAATATGGTTATTGTTGGAACTGCTATTATCGACATTATTTGAGGTAGTTTTTCTGATAGTCCCATGGCATAAAATACTTGCTCAAGAAAATATATTATAAATCCAGCTGTTATACCTGCAGATATTCTGAAAAGGAATTTAGCATTTCGATTGTTTCTTGGTAGGGTAAATGCTAGAGCAAGAAATATCATAGATATAAAAGAAAGAGGTGACATAAGTATTTTGTAGAAAAACATTTCATACTCTTTTGTAGATAATCCTATTTCTTTTAAGGTTCTAGAATATTCTGGCAATTTCCAAAATGAGATACTATCTGGATATATTACGTTTTCTTGAAGTTGTTCACTGTCTAATGATGTATTGTATTCATAATATTCTAAAAAGTGTTTTGGACTTTTAGGTTCGTATATATGTGCGTTTTGGAATTTAAATAATCCATATTTATCTAACGTTCCTGTTTCAGCATTTATTTGTTTTATAATTTTGTTTTCATCATTGAAAAGATATATGTCTGCATCTTTAATATGGAATATATTTCCTTTTTGGCTCACTTGTTTTGCATTTATAAAAGTTTGAGTAAGATTGGTTTTTTCTTTTATCCATAGACCTCTTTTAGAGAATAGAAATTCATTGGTTTCTTTCATGCTATATTCTTCAGTAAGTTGTATATGAAGATTTCTTACTTTAGATATTAGTGGATTTATAGCGAAAGCGTAGAATAATCCAGTAAAGAATATCACTTTAATTATTGGCTTTATTATATCCCAAACTGACATTCCAAAAGATCTGAACACTACAATTTCAGAAGTTTTAGAAAACTTGAAAAAGAAGTGTTGTCCTGCTATTAATATTGAAAATGGTATAACTGTTTGAAACGTTAAAGGAACTTCCAACGCTGTATAAAATAGAGTTTGAAAGACACTTATATTTTTAGAAGAAAAACTTCCGAATTTCTCTAAAAATGAAAATAGAAATATCACACCTAATAGGACAAACATAACAAAGATCATGCTTTTAAGGAAGTTCTTTGCTATGTAATTGTCTATTATTTTTTTATTTTTTTTGTTATCTAGTGACATTTATTTCAATTTCTTTTTTATTTATTTCAGTTTTTTCACCGTTGAATCCATTTTTTTCATTTATTGAAATGGCTAACACTTGTTCAGATATGTAGTTGGCATTTTCTTTAATGGCTTCTTTTAAAAGTTCATCAGAAGTATTGAAGTCAATTTCAATTCTATCAGAAATGTTAAAGTCTTTTGCTTTTCTTATATCTTGTATAGTTCTAACAAAATCTCTAGCTAAACCTTCCTTTTCTAATTCAGCTGTGGTTTCGGTGTTAAGTATTACTATAGCAGTATTGTCAGGTAATGCACGTCCTTTAATTCCATCTTTTAATTGAAGTCTTTCTTCGAACTCATTTTCGTTAAGAATTTGACCTGCAATGTGACACTTGCCATCTAGTATTTCATACTCTCCTTTTTTGGATGCTGGTATGATTTGACCTAGATATTTACCTAATCTTTTGCCAACTATAGGAGTTAATACATATAGGAATTTATCAGCATATTCGGAGAAGTTATCTTCAAGTATTACTTTTTTAACATTAGATTCTTCTTTAATTATATCTAATAAGTCCT
Organism: Alphaproteobacteria bacterium; assembly: GCA_025210155.1. Classification (NCBI taxonomy): domain Bacteria; kingdom Pseudomonadati; phylum Pseudomonadota; class Alphaproteobacteria; species Alphaproteobacteria bacterium. The sequence goes on from JAOASE010000006.1 coordinate 207,939, forward strand.
TAAGATCTTGAAGATTTGTTCCAGCAATTTTTATATCTTGAAGAGGAAGTCTGTTTCGTAATTCTTCTTCTTCTCTTATGTTTTTAGATGCAGAACAAATATTTCTAACTTTATCCATTCTTTCAGCCAAGCTTTTATCAAAGTCTAATTCTATTTGAGGGTATAAAGTTAGGTGTACAGATTCTTCATTTGTTAAATTCTTGAAAATTTCTTCTGCAGTAAATGGCATTAGTGGAGCCATTATTTTGGATAAATTTACTAAAACTGTGTAAAGAGTATTGAACGCTTCTTTTTGAACATCTTTTGAAACTGAAGTTCCCCAGAATCTTTCTCTTGATCTACGGATATACCAGTTATTTAAGATTTCTAAGAAAGCTTCACATTTTTTACATGCTATACCTAGTTCGTAAGTTAGCAGAGCCTTTTGAACATCTTCAGAAAGTTCTTTAAGTTTTAACAGGATATATTTATCCATAGTATCTTTACTATCATATTTTTCTTCAGCAGTTATGTTGTCGGCATTTGCATATAGTGTGAAGAAATGATATGCATTGTAGAATGGAACTTGAGAAGCTCTTGCTGTTTTTCTAACTGCTTCGTCACTAAGATTTACTTGTTCGCCTTTTACTACAGGAGATGAAATCAGGAACCATCTTAATGCATCAGCAGATTCTTTATCCATAAGTTCTGTAGGATCTGTATAGTTTTTCCATCTTTTAGACATTTTTCTTCCATCTGCAGCCATAATTAAACCTGTACATATACAGTTTAGGAATGCAGGTTTTTTATGAAGTAAAGATCCTAATATTGTTAATGTATAGAACCAACCACGAGTTTGATCTAAGCCTTCAACAATAAAGTCTGCTGGAAAGTTATTTTCGAAATGTTCTTTGTTTTCGAATGGATAGTGATTTTGAGCGTAAGGCATAGATCCACTTTCAAACCAGCAATCTAGTACGTCAGGAACTCTACGCATCATAGTTTTTCCTGATGGATCGTCTGGGTTAGGATAAACAACGTTATCTATGTATGGTCTATGTAAATCTTTAACTTCGATTCCACTGGCTTTTTTAATTTCTTCTATAGATCCAAATACATCTAGGCGAGGGAAGTCAGGATTGTCTGATCTCCAAACAGGGATCGGAGCCCCCCAAAATCTTTTTCTTGAAATATCCCAATCTCTAGCTCCTTCTAGCCATTTTCCAAAACGACCTTCTTTTATGTGAGAAGGGAACCAAGTTATTTGTTTATTATTTTTTATAAGTTCTTCTCTATTTTCCTCAACCTTAACAAACCATGATGACATTACTCTGTATATTAGAGGTTCATCTGTTCTATCACAATGAGGGTATGAATGAGTGTATTGTTCTTTTTTAAATAAGATATCTTCTTCTTTTAGGAAGTGGATTATAGTTTCGTTTGCTGCGAAAACATTCATTCCTATGTAATCACGAACTTCTGATGTGAAGTTAGCTCTTTCGTCTATAGGACAAACAACAGGGAATGTTTTTTTATATTCTCTGCAAATTCTTAAGTCGTCCTCACCAAAGCCTGGTGCTATATGTACAGTTGCAGTACCAGAACCTTCTTCGATAAAGTCTCCAGATATTACTTTAAAAGCACCTTCTTCTTTTTTATCTGCAAAATAATCAAACATAGGTGTATAAGATAAACCTATATATTTTTCACCCTTTTGAACATCTATTTTTTCCCAACCTTCAAGTTGCTTTTTGTATTTTTTAAGAGTTCCTTCGTGATTAGAGATTATTATTTTTTCACCACTTTTTTCAAATGTTGCATATTCTAATTCTGGTGACATAGCTAGCGCTAGATTCGATGGCAGTGTCCATGGAGTTGTAGTCCAAACAAGGATTCTTTCTCCAGTTTCTAATTCGAACTTAACTGTTATTGCGGCATCAGTTCTATCTTTATATCCTTGGTTAACTTCAAAGTTTGATAAAGAAGTTTCTGCTGCCCAAGAGTATGGAAGAACTCTGTAGTCTTCATATATAAGGCCTTTATCCCAAAGTTGTTTGAAATTATTTATAACAGATTCCATGTATGGAAGATCCATTGTTTTATAGTCATCATTATAGTCTACCCAACGACCCATTCTATCGAAAACTTCAGTCCATATGTCTGCATATTTCATAACATCTTTTCGACAGTATTCGTTAAATTTATCTATACCATGTTCTTCTATGGCTTGTTTTCCGGCGATTCCAAGGCCTTTTTCAGCTCCCATTTCAGCAGGTAATCCATGACAATCCCATCCGGCTTTTCTTAAAACTCTTTTTCCTTGTTGAGTTTGAAATCTTGCTACTGTGTCTTTTATGAATGATTGTAGCATGTGTCCATAGTGAGGAGTTCCATTTGCAAATGGAGGTCCATCATAGAATGTAAAATCTTCAGCTTCGCTACGAATATTAATAGATTTCTCAAAAGTTTTATTTTCTTTCCAAAAATTTAATACATCTTTTTCTATTTGTGCAAAATTTACTTTAGCGTCTGTCTTTTTATACATCTATTTTTCCTTCGTTATTTGTTGTTATGAAGATTTCATTTTTTATGTTTCCAAAGTTTTATAATTTTATTTCTTTTTCTTGATAAATTCAAGTTTTTTGTTTGAGAGCTTTATTCTTCTTGAATTGTTTTAATAATGTCTTATAATAATTTTGTTATGATTAAAGATGTATTAAATAAAAAATTTAGTTTATTTTTGTTGTCAGGACTAATTGGTCTTGTCGGCTCTTGTTCTAATACTACTTTTGAAAAAGAAGTTGTTTTAGAAAATAAAATTTCTGCGAAAACTAGTTCTAATTTATTTTCTGTGGATAAAAATATTAGTGTTGTTTCTAAAATACAGTCTATTTTGAATGGAACTAGATCTTTCTCAGGTGATTTTAGACAGCAATCTTCTAATGGGGATTATCAATCTGGTAAAATTTGGTTAAAAAAACCTGGTAATATGAGGATAGAATATAATTCTGGTCTATTACTTTTGGCGGATGGTGATAATTTGGTTTATTACGATCCTTCTATTGATCAAAAAACTTTGATAGATCTTGAAACTACTCCAGCAGGTGTTTTGGTTAAGAAAAATATAGTTCTTGAAGGTGGGGATTTAAGTGTTTTAGATTCTTATGAGGTTGATGAAAAATATTTTGTTACTATAGCGTTAAAAGCTGATGCTGGTTTAGGTAGGGTTGAATTTATTTTAGATAAAAAGACAGAGGATATTTTAGGTTGGACAGTTAAAGATGCCCAAGGTGTTTCCACTAAATTTGATATAATAAATTATAAGAAGAATATTTTAGTAGCAAATTCTAAATTTGTTTTGAAAAAGAAGAAGAATTTTGGTTCTTCAGGCGAGGTTGAAAATGGAAGTGATTTCTATTAATTCAGAACAAGAAATGTTGGATTTTTCCAGTCGAATTGCTAAAAAATCTTCGAGGAAAGATGTTTATTTCCTTAATGGAGATTTAGGGGTTGGAAAGACGTTTTTTGCAAGAGGATTTATAAAGGAATTGTGTGGTGAGGATACTATAGTTAGAAGTCCTTCATTTCCTATATTACAAACTTATAAATCTAAAGATGGTGTGGAATTGTTTCATTATGATTTTTATAGACTGGGAAGTCCTGAGGAGATTTATAATTTGGATATTGAACATGCTTTAAGTGAGGCCATTGTCTTGGTTGAGTGGTCTAGTGTTGCTGAAGAATTGTTGAGTGATTTGTTTTTAGAAGATACTAATTTAATTAGATTAGATATTAAGCTTGGAGAAGATGGTATTTCTAGAAGTATTTTAATGAGTTAGTTTTATTTTTAAATTTTAGATATATGTATTTAGATTTTTATTCTAGAGTAGAGGTGTCTCTCTTGGTTCTATTTACTACAGCTTTAGTTTTACATCTTGTTCCTAGATTTTTTAATGCTTTGATGAGTGAAAATCTTGGGATTTATAAAAATGGTGGATTGAAAGTATTTTATTTTGAGAAAAAATGGATTGTTATTTCTTGGTTTTTTTCGATAATATCTGCTTTGTTTTTAATGTTTTTTTAATTTGAATAAGATGTTTTATTATCTGTATTTTTTTTAAAAAAGGTTCTTTTTTGAAAGGACCTTTTCTTTATTACCTTAATATGTCAAATAAATGCTTGATTTTCCGGAAAAAATGACTATAAATTTATAGTAATATTAAAATGATAGGAGTTTATTATAATGAATAATGTTATTATGCCTAAATCAACAGCTGTTTGGTTGGTTGAAAATACTATGTTGACTTTTGATCAAATCGCAGAATTTTGTGATATGCATCCGTTAGAAGTTCAAGCTATTGCCGATGGAGATTCAGGAAATCTTGTTGGATTAAATCCAATCTCTAATAATCAACTTTCTAAAGAAGAAATTGAAAGATGTGAAAAAAATCCAAAAGCTAAGCTTGCTTTAAATAAAGAAATTGAAAAGTTTGTTAAAAAGAGTCGTAAGGTTAAAAACAGATATACTCCTATGTCTCAAAGAAAAAATAGACCAGATGGTATCGCTTGGATTGTTAAAAATCATCCGGAAGTTCCGGATTCTCAAATTTGTAAATTGTTGAGAACGACTAAGCCTACTATTGAAGCTATAAGAAATAGAACTCATGCTAATATTTCAGAAATAACTCCTAAGAACCCAGTTGCTTTAGGTCTTTGTTCTGAATTGGATCTGGCTAAAGCTAGTGAAATGGGTAAAAGAAAGTTGGAGAGAGAAGCTAAAAAGAAAAAGTAGTTATATCTTTTTTTAATTTAGTTGTTCAATTATTAACTTTAAGGAGTGTCTAGTGTCTATGCAAGAAGATTCAATAAATAATGCAGATGGTTTTCTTATTGAAACCTTAGGTGAGAATTTAAAAAAGTTAGTTAAAAAGGCAAAAGACGGAGAAGGTATTTTGCCGAAAAGTCTTGTTATGAAGGCTGTTGAGTTAGATGAAGTTCATGAAGATGAAGTTTCTGACATTCTTTCATTATTGTCTGAGTTAAATTTGGTTGTTGAAGAAAATCCTCAAATGGATGAATCTTTTGATGAAGAAGAATTTTTCTCTGATAACGAAGATGAAGAAAAAGAAGATTTTATTCAAGAAGAAGATGAAAATTTATTCGAAGATAAAGCAAGAAAAGTTGATACTAATTTAGATGCGGATTCATCTTTAGATGATGATTCTGATGAAAACTCAGTTAAAGAACTTGTTGTTAAAAATGGTTCTTCAGTTGTTGAGAATGCTATTAGATCTTCTGATCCTACAAGATCTTATCTTAAAAATATGGAAGGTATACAACTTCTGTCTAGGCAGGGTGAGGTTGCTATTGCAAAGAGAATAGAAGCTGGTATTAAGCTTATGATTGAAGGTCTTTGCGTTACTCCCCTTGCATTAAAAACTATTTTAGAATGGAATGAATTACTTCTTAAGGAAGAAATTCAACTTAGGGATATTGTTAATATAGATATCATGTATAACTCATCTTCTGATGATGCTTTTAGTGAAGTTATGGAAGAAGAGGAAGTTGAGAGTGAAGAGGAAGTTATAGATTCTGTTGATGGAGAAGATGATGATTTTGAAGAAAGCTCATCTATTTCTAATGCTGCAATGGAAGAAGCTCTTTTGCCTCAAGTTAAAGAAGTTTTTGAAAATATAAAAGTTTTATTTGATAAGTTGAAAAAGTATCAAACTAAGAGAATAAAAGCTTTGGTTGCTGGTGAAAAAATTAGTGATACTATTGAAAAGAATTACAAGAAGGTTCATAAAGAATTAGCTAAAGAGTTAGAGCAAATCACTTTTACTGAAAATAGAATTTATGACCTTATGGCAAAACTTACTCTTAAGAGTAGAGAATTAAATGGTCTTGAAGGTAAGATTTTGAGATTAGCTCTTAATTGTAAAATAGATAGAGATGAGTTTATTAAAGAATATACTGGTCAAGAGCTTTCTGATAGCTGGTTAGATTCTGTTTCTAAAAAGAAAGATAAGAAGTGGGTTAAGTTTTATGAAACTCATGCTTCTGAAGTTGAGAAAATTAGAAAGAAGATTTTACAAATTTCTATGGATTCGGGTCTTCCGATTGCTGAGTATAAAAAAATTGTTGAACTTGTTTTAAAAGGTGAAAGAGAAGCTGCTAGAGCTAAGAATGAAATGATTGAATCTAATTTAAGGTTGGTTATTTCTTTAGCTAAAAAGCATCAAAATAAAGGTTTGCATTTCTCTGATTTGATACAAGAAGGAAATATTGGTCTTATTAAGGCTGTTGATAAATTTGAATATAGAAGAGGTTATAAGTTCTCTACTTATGCTGTTTGGTGGATTAAACAATCTATCACCAGATCTATTGCTGATCAAGCTAGAACTATTAGAATACCAGTTCATATGATAGAGACTATTAATAAGTTAAATAAAACTTCTAGAAAGATCTTTAATAAGACAGGTCTAGAGCCTACTCCAGAAGAATTAGCTGAAAAGTTAAACTTACCTGTGGAGAAAGTTAGAAAGGTTCTTAAAATTGCTAAAAATCCAGTTTCTTTAGATTCTCCTATTGGGGACGAAGATGATTCTTCATTTGGTGATTTCATAGAAGATCAAAATGCTCTTAAGCCTATTGATGTTGCTGTTCAATCTAACTTAAAAGAGATTACGACAAGAGCTTTGTCAACACTAACTCCTAGAGAAGAGAGAGTTCTTAGAATGAGATTTGGTGTTGGTATGGCAATGGATCATACTCTTGAAGAAGTTGGTAAGCAATTTGATGTTACAAGAGAAAGAATTAGACAGATCGAGGCTAAGGCTTTGAAGAAGTTGAAACATCCTATCAGAGCTAAGAAGCTTAAGACTTTCTTAGATGATTAGATTTATGAAATCCTCGATTTAGTTCGAGGATTTTTTTATTTAAAAAAAACTCCCGAGATGGGAGCTTTTTAGATTTTTATAAAACATATGATGTTATGCAACTCTCATTGGCATTAAAACATATACTGAATCTTGGTTGCTAGTTTCACTAACTAGAGCAGGAGATGAATTATCTGCTAAGATAAACTTAATATTTTCACCTTCTATTTGGCTAGCTATATCTAGTAAATATCTAGCGTTAAAGCTTGTTTCCATAGCTTCTTCACCGCTGTAGTTAGAGATTAGTTCTTCTTCACCTGAAGTGGCATCAGAAGTGTTTGCAGAGAATGTTAGCATATCATTAAAAGCTTTCATTTTAATAGCTTTAGATTTTTCATTAGATACTGCAGATACTCTATCTACTGCTTCGTAGAATTTTTCACAGTTAACTTCTAATACTTTATCATTATTCATTGGAATAACTTTTTTATAATCTGGGAATTTTCCATCGATTAATTTAGAAGTTAATACGATTCTTCCAAAAGAGAATCTTATTTTGTTATCAGAGATTTCAACTTTGATTTCTTCAGAAGTATCATCTAGAAGTCTTCTTAATTCCATAACAACTTTTCTTGGAATAATAATTCCTTCAAGTCCAGCAGCTCCTTCAGGTAGTAATATATCTTGTCTAGCAAGTCTGTGGCCGTCCGTAGCAACAGATCTAAGGACGTCTTTATCGCCTTCTGTTGTTGAGTGTAAGAAGATACCGTTTAGGAAATATCTAGTTTCTTCTGTAGATATTGCGAATTTTGTTTTATCTATTAATTTGATTAAATCATCAGGAGATAATGAAAATTTATATGGCATGTTAGAAGTAACCATAATAGGGAAATCTTCAGCGTCCAAGCAAGGTAGAGAGAAGATTGATTTTCCAGATGTAATTATTAATGAATCTTTTTGTTGTTCGATATTTACTTCTCCAGCAGGAAGTTTTCTTGCTATTTCGAAGAAAGTATGTGCAGGAACAGTTGTTGCACCTGTTTCAGCTATGCCAGCGTCCATGCTTTCAACTATTTCTAGATCAACATTGGTTGCTACCATTTTAATTCCATCTATAGCTTCAATTTTGATGTTGCAAAGAATTGGAATAGTACTTTTTCTTTCAGTAACAGAATGTAAATGTGTTAGTGTTTGTAACAGATTTTCTTTCGTTGTAGTAAATTTCATTTTGACTTCCTTTTCGTTGGATCAGAACTATTGAGAATAGGTCTATATTCCCTTGATTCGTGCTGATTTGACCTTTTTATTTCTTATAATTAAAATTTATAAGATAATAATAAAAAAAACAAGAGTAAAATAGCTTTTTCTTGCTTTTCTAGTTGCTTTTAATTTATTGATTTAAATATATAAACTGAATTGTTTTATTGGAAATTAAAATCTGCTTTTTAATAGGTTTACTTCTTTAGCGAAAGAGTTGTTTTCATCCATTAATTTTTCTATTTTTTTAATAGAATGAATTATTGTTGAATGATTTTTTCCTCCGAAAGCAGTACCTATTTCAGTAAGAGATTTATTAGTTAATGTTTTGCAAAGATATATTGCTATTTGTCTTGGCATGGCAATTTTTTTAACCTTTGTAACATTACTTAATTCTGAAGTTAGTAAATTATAATGTTTAGCAACTTCTTTTTTGATATCTGAGATTTCTATTTTTGAACCAAAATCAACAAACATATCTTTTAATAGATTATTTAAGAATGATATAGAAATATCGTTTCCAGAAAGGAATGAATAGTTAAATATTCTTGATATTGCCCCACTTAATTCTCTTAAAGATCTTTTGAAGTTAGTTGCTAGATAGTCAACTATTTCTGAAGAAATATGGAAGTTTAATTCTTCAGCTTTGTTTTCAATGAATTTTTCTTTTAACTCTTTGTCTGCAGTTTGAATGTCAATTAGAAGCCCAAAAGATGTTCTAGTAATTAAATCTTTATTAATCCCTTCTATTAAGAAAGGAGATACATTTGAAGATATTATAACTTTGCCATTTTTTTCAACGATATGGTTTATTGTGTGCATAAGTTCTATTTGAGAAGCTTTATTTGTTATAATATACTGAAGATCTTCAATTATAAGTAAATCGTTATTTCTTATAGATTGCTTGAAACCAATAGTATTATTTTCTTTAACACTCTTTCTATATTCAAATGCAAATTTTTCTGCGCTTAGACACTTAACGTTTTTAGATGGGTTAAGTTTGGCAAATTCTGTTGCGAAAGCGTGTAATAAATGAGATTTTCCACATCCTGATGGACCATATAAGTAAGTCATATTCATATTATCTGTTAAAAGTTTTCTTTTGAAAGCAGATATTGCTATTTCATTCGATTTTGATTCGATAAGATTATCAAATGAAAAAGATTCTTTTACACCAGAGATTTTACCTATTTTTGTTAGGTTTTGACTTTCTGTTCTGATTTTTATTTTTGGCTCAGGAGTTGAAGAGAAATTTTCTTCTTCCTGTTCTTTTTTTCTAAAAGTATCTGTGAAGTTGATGTTTTCTATGTTTGCATCAATATCTCTTAAACAAGAAAGAATAATTTCTTTGTAATTTTTTTCTACCCAGTCAGATGAAAATTTAGAAGGAGTTGAGATTGTGATAGAGTTATCTTTTCTTTCAACAATTCTTAATGGTGATATCCAACTGTTAAAAGTACTTTGGTCCATAGTGGATCTCAAAGCTTCTTTTATGATATTCCATTTAGTGTTAAAATTACTCATTATTATAAGTCTCTCTTCCTTATAAGATAAAAATACATTATTTAATGATTTTTAAGATTGTCTTTCCATTTCCATTGTGGATTTGAATAAAATATAGTGTAGGAGTTTGGAAAAATCAAAAGAAAAAAAATAATTTTTTACTTGACCATTTTTTACTTAAATTTTTCGAAATTATCTTTGTTTTTTTCTTGATTTTAGTTGTGTGCTAAGGAAACTCTAGGGATTTAATTTCGATTCTAATTTGATTCGTAAACGATTCGAATTTGATTCGGAATTTTATGACTTTTTTAAGTCTTTGAATTGTCTAAGATTCCTAAATCTTCTAGTATTATTTGAGTGGTTTTTCTACCGTTAAATTCTGATATTTGAATTTTTCCAATAGCAAGGAAATTTTTACCTATATTTTTTTCTAAAGTTTCTCTTATTTTACAAGGAGTTGAGTTGAATATCATGCCTGTAATACTACCTCCGCTATCAGATGAGAAGATAGCTTTGGCAACACCATTTTTTAGTGCTTGAAAGTTCATTAATCTAGCGTTGGAAATTGCAAATTTTGGTTCGGGGTTTCCGATTCCAAATGGAGAAAGTGATTCGATTCGCTCAATCAATTTAATGTTTATTGCTTTTATGTCTAATATACTAGATATGTTTATTACTTTTTTGAAATTTTTATTCTCTAGGAAGTTTGATATATCTGTTTCTATAGCTTTTTTAAAATCTTCTTCATTTTTTTCTTCAAATGTGAAGCCGGCTGCCATTTTATGACCACCACCTTCTTTTAGGATTCCTTTTTCTTTTGCATTTATTATAGTTTGACCAAGGTTATAATCTTTTGAAGATCTTCCAGACCCGTTAAGGATGCCGTCTTTTATTTCAGTAGCTATAAATGTTGGAAGGTTATACATTTCTTTTATCTTGCTGGCAACAATACCAATTATTCCTTTATGCCAATTTTTAGATTTTACGAATATGTATTGTTTTTCTAACATTTCTGGAGTTATTTGAGAAATAGCTTCTTCAAATATATTTCCTTCTATGCTTTTTCTTTCAGCATTATAGTCATTTAATTTTTTAGCATGGTTTTCTGCTATAATTGGATTGGTACATGTTAATAGTTTTGCACCTATTGATGAATCACCAATTCTTCCTCCAGCATTTATTCTAGGACCAAGGATAAAGCCAAGACTATATACAGAAGATTTTTTGCTTTGTGATATTTCAGACAGAGCTTTGATTCCTATATTTTCTTCTTTATCTATGATTTTTAAACCTGTAGAAACTATAGATCTGTTTAAGTCAGTAAGAGGCACTGAGTCACAAACGGTTCCTAGAGCAACTATATCTAATAAATTTATTAGATTAGGTTCTTCTATTTTACTTTCATTGAAGTAATTTTCTTTTTTAAGAGTTGAGTTTATAGCAATACATACAAAGAAAACAACGCCAACAGCAGCTAGATAATGGAAATCTCCATCACTATCTTCTCTTTTGGGGTTTACTGTTGCGTAAGAGTTAGGTAGTTGAGAGGCTTGGTTGTGATGATCTATTATTATAAGATCTACATTGATTTCTTTTGCAAAATCAGCTTCTTTTAGAGATGCTATGCCGCAATCTACTGATATAACTAGATTTCTATCATCTTTTTTAAATTTCTCTATTGCTTGAGTGTTAAGTCCATATCCTTCTTTTTCTCTATCGGGTATGTGAATATCTATATCTAATTCAGGATTAACACTTTTAAGATAGTTGTATAGTAGGCTAGAAGATGTTGCTCCGTCTACGTCATAGTCTCCAAAGATTCCGATTTTTTCATTATTTCTAATGGCTTTAATGATTCTGTCACTTGCCTTTTTCATGTCTTTGAATGAGAAAGGATCTTTTAAATCATTTTTAACTTTTGGATTTAAAAAGGATTCAGCATTTTCTTCAGAAAAACCTTTTTGATCAAGAATTTTGGCAAGAGTTAATGGAATATTTAACTTTTCTTTTATTTTATTAGTATTTTCATCATCAAATGATTTGAAATCCCATTCAAAGTCAGCTACTGATTTTAAGTTTTTAATTTCCAATTTATTCGCCTTTTAATATGTTATAAATATATTTACTTTTCTATTTTCTTTTTCAGGTAAGTTTTTGTTTTCGTTTGAATCTCCAAAGGCAATGGTTTCAATTTTGTTGATACCGTATTTTTTGAATAGATTTGCAGTTTCGTTAGCTCTTTTGTTAGACATTCTTAAATTTATTATTTTACTGTCTATTTTATTGTTTGTATTTGAAGTTGAAGAAGAGTAAGCTTCAATATCTATTTCGCAGTTTTTAGATTTGCAGTTTTCAGCTATTTTTCTAATAGCTTCTTTTTCTGATTTTGTAAAATTAGCGGATCCATTTTTGAAGTATATTGTTTTGACTAACTTTTTTTCTTCAGTTGTAGTTTTATCTAAAAGATCTTTTTCGAATTGAGTTTTTTCTTCAAAATAAGGGTATCCTGCTTTTTCTTTGTGAATATGTGGGCTTGGTTTGTTGAATTCATTTTTATCTTCTAGATCTATGAACGATATTTTGTGAACCCTAGGTTCTTTTATTTCATTGCTGTTTACTTCTATTGTTTGTGTTTTTGAAGTAAGGACTTCTGGTCCTCTAGCGTCTTTTATAGATATGTTCATTCCTTTTGATACGAATAAAGAAGGTCTTTTGTACTTGTCGTTATTTGAGTTTGAAGAACATGATGTTAATAAAATTAAACTTAATAAAATATTTATTTTTTTAGACATAAAATAACTCCTCACTAATAATTATCTCTTATATTTATAATATTTTATTTAGAGAATTTTGCAAGACTTTATTTTGGTTTTGTTCTATATTTATTGTTATGTTGTTGATAGCTTTAAATTCTTTTAAACATACTTACTTGCGGTAAAACGTAAACGATTTCAATGTAAGTTGTTTTTGAAATCTACTTATTTTCCGCCGCTTGCGAACTAAAGTTCTTGCTTGCTGTAAAACGTAAACAGATTAATACTAGTTTTGATAAACTTTTTTAATCTTACTTATTTTCTTCCGAATAGTTTTTCTAGATCGTTTAGAGAAAGTTTTACAAAGGTTGGTCTTCCGTGATTGCATTGACCAGAATTAGGAGTGTCTTCCATTTGTCTTAGTAAAGAATTCATTTCTTCTAGAGAAAGTTTTTTGCCGGCTCTTATGGATGTATGGCAAGCATATGTTTTTATGAAGTGATTTAGCTTGTCTTCAAGAGATTCGGTTCTTGAAAATTCTTCAGCTTCTTCAGCTAAATCTTTTATGGTTTTTGTTATATTGAAATCTCCTAATATTGCAGGAGTCTCTTGAACTGCAATTTCATTGGTTCCAAATTTTTCAATTAGTAAACCTAATTTGTATAGTTCATCTTTTTGATCTAGGAGACTTTCTAACTGAGTTTGAGGTAAAGATATTACTTCTGGTATTAGAAGAGGTTGTCTTTTAATCTCCCTGTTTAACATTTCTTTTTTTAATTTCTCATAGACTATTCTTTCATGGCAAGCGTGTTGGTCTATTACTAAAAGTTCTTCAGATGTTTTCGATATAATGTAATTGTTGCAAATATTTCCCATGGCAGTTCCTAAAGGGAAAGATTCTTCTTCGGATATGTTTGTTTCATTATTTTGATTGAAGTTATTGAAAGAGCTTTCTTGAACAGAGTTTGGCATAGAAAAAGATTTTTTAAATGAATGATTTGTTAGTGGAGATGATATTCTTTTAAAATCTCCGCTTAATTGTGAAAAATTATGGTTTTCACTATTTATATTTTTAACAGTATTTATTTCAGAATTTGAGCTTTCTACTTGTTTTTGTAAATAGCTACGTATATCAGAAGAAGTTGCATTGGCCTCTTCTTCGGCAATTATTTGTCTTATGCTAGAGACAAGTATATTTTTTACAAGATTTGCATCTCTAAATCTAACTTCAGTTTTTGCAGGGTGAACATTGACATCGACTTCAGTTGGATCTATTTCTATAAACAGAGCAAGCACTGGAAATCTTCCTCTTTCTAATACGTCCATATATCCCGCTCTTACTCCAGCAAGAAGTAGTTTATCTTTTACGGGTCTGTCATTTACGAATAGATATTGATATAGAGAATTTGCTTTGTTATAAGTTGGTTTACATATAAATCCAGTTATTTTTAAACCATGTTTTTCTATGTTAACGGGGATTGAAGATTCTTCAAATTCATTTCCTAAAATTTGTTTTAATCTTTCCTTTAGGGATTCTTCTTTATTCTCTTTATTTGTATTTAGGAACTTTATTTTATTGTTATAGTTTATTGATACATTGGGATGTGAAATTGCTAACCTTTGTAAGGTTTCTATTATGGCAGAATTTTCACTTCTATCAGTTTTTAAGAATTTTAATCTAGCTGGTGTCGCAAAAAATAAATCAGAAACTTCTATTTTTGTTCCTTGTGTTATAGCAGAAGGTTTTATGGTTTTGTTTTTTCCACCTTCTATATTTAATTCCCAACTTTCTTTTTTATTATTTGTAGAGATTCGTACTTTTGCAACAGATGAGATTGATGCAAGGGCTTCTCCTCTAAATCCAAAAGTGTGGATGTCAAATAGATCGTCGTTTGGAAGTTTTGATGTTGCATGTCTTTCAATAGATAATTCTAAATCTTCTTTAGACATACCCTTTCCGTTATCGGTTATTGATATGTATGTTTTTCCACCATCTTTGGTTATAACTGTGATTTCTGTTGCGTTTGCATCAATAGAATTTTCAACGAGTTCTTTGATAACAGAAGCTGGTTTTTCTACAACTTCACCAGCTGCAATTCTGTTAACAAGTCCTTCGCTTAATTTTTTGATGATGCCCATAATTTACATTACCTTTACAAATTCTAATCCAATTAAGTTACCAATAGTTTCGATTTCTTTTTTAACTATTTTAAGAATTGCGATTCTATGAGATTTTAACTTTTCATCCGTTTCGTTTGTGATATGGCATTCACTATAGAATTTGCTGAATTTTTGGCAAAGTTCATATATGAATTCGCATAAGTGATGAGGGCTTCTAGAGTTATAAGCTTTAGTAACTGCTTCAGGAGCTTTTGTCATATGAAGCATTAAATCTCTTTCTGATTTGTTTGTAAAATCTTGTAATTTTCCAGTTGAATCTATGTTTTTTATTTTATTAAGTATAGAATTTAGACGAACATAAGAATATAGTATGTATGGTCCAGTTTTACCCTCAAATGAAATAAATTTATCTAGGTCAAATACGTATCCTGATTTAATATCGTTACTCATATCTGCAAATTTTAAAGCAGACATACCTATTTTTCTAGCTAGTTCATTTTTATCTTCGCCTTTGGTATCTCTATCTTTTAAAAGTTCAAGAACTTTATCTTTAGTTTCTTGTATAAGATCTTTTAATTTCATTGTTCCGCCATCACGAGTTTTGAATGGTTTTCCGTCTTTTCCATTCACAGTTCCGAAGGCAATGTGTTCATATATGTTTTCTGGTTTTAATAGTCCAATTTTTTCAGAAGCTCTAAACACTTGTTCAAAGTGAATGCCCTGTCTATTGTCTGTAAGGATTAAAAATCCGTCAGCTTTTTCATCTTCTAATCTGAATTTAACGCCTGCCATATCTGTAGAACCATACATTATTCCACCACCAGATTTTTCCATTATGATTGGAGGCATTTCTTTTTTATCTTCATCTGTTTTTAGTTCTATGATTTTGGCACCGTTATCTAGCTTTAGAAATCCTTTAGATTCTAAATCTTTAATCATATCTATAGCCATATCATTATAGAAACTTTCTCCATACCAAGTATCGAAAGATATGTCTAAATCTTTGTAAGTAGTTTTCAAATCTTCTATAGTTATATTTCTAAAGTGCTTTAAAAGAGCTCTGTAACCTTTGTGTCCATATTGCATATCTCTAGTTATTTCTAAAGCGATATTATTAAATTCTTCATCTTCCTTAGATCTAGTTGAGGCCGCAGGGTATAACTCTTCAAGGTCTTTAATTGTAACAGGGCATTCCTCAGGATATTTCCCATTGAAATTTTCATCGAAGTAAGGAAGGTTTGCTTCTTTGTCTTTTAATAGAGCAATTGTTAATCCATATGGCTTTCCCCAGTCGCCAAGATGGTTATCTCCAATTATTTCATCGCCTGCAAATCTCATTATTCTTTTTAGAGATTCTCCTATAACAGAACGCAGGTGTCCAACATGAAGTGGTTTTGCTATGTTTGGTGATGAGAAATCTATTACTAGTTTGTAATTTTTTTCCTTTGAAAATCCTAACTTTTTATCATTGGAGATTTGGTCTAATTGTTTTGTTAAAAGTTCAGGAGAGACTTTTATATTTATAAATCCGGGTCCATCTATGGAGATAGATTCTATATCTTTATCGTCTTTTAATTTTTCAGCTATTTGTTGGGCAATTTCCCTTGGGTTTTTACCTTCTTGTTTTGCAAGTCTTAGAGCTTCATTGCATTGAAAATCTGAAAGATCTGGTCTGTCAGAATTTTTAACAACGTCTTTTTTTTCTTCAAAAGAAAAGTTTAGGATTGTTAAAATATTTTTTAGTTTTTCATCGAATATTTGTAGTAGATTTTTCATTTTTATTCCTTATTTTATTTAAGCCAATAAGTTATTGTAGAAACAACTCTTACCTTTTTTTCAATTTCGTATTGAACTTCCCATTCGTTTTCATCGTTAGTTCCTTTTATTGAAAAAACACCTTGGTTGGCAGTTTTTATACCACCTATTTTGTCATCTGTATTTTTGGCAAATTCTTCAGCTGATTTTTTTGCGTTTTTAGTGGCTTCTTCAATCATATTTACCTTTATATCGTTTAGTTTTGTAAATATATATTTAGGACCTTCATATGTTTTTATTTTAATACCTTTTTTTATTAATTCTCCATTTTTTCTAGAGATTTTATCGATAAGATTAACATCGTTACTTTTAACTATAATTCCACCAGATATTATGTATCTATTTTTAATTGGATTTTCACCACTGTAATAGTTACTTTCTTTATCTTCTATTTTTATCCTTTGATTTTTAATATCTTCAGATTTAATACCATTAGTAGTTAGATAGTCTCTAATTATTTTTATATTATTTTCAACTTTGCTTTGTTGATCTATAATGTTGTTACCAATTTCTTCAACGTTAATTTCCCAGATGGCTAAATCTGCATTTACTATTTTTTCAGATAGTCCTTTAACTCTTACAGTTCTATAAAATTGACTTTTATAAATGTTTTTTCCTAATATAGCCCCTGAAGAGATAAGTCCCAAAGATAATATTGCAGCTGATATTATTTTTTTATTTTCTTTTATAAATGTTTTCATTACAGCTCCTTTTTAAAATTTATCCATCATTTTTAGTGCCATTCTGATTAGATCAGATGTTTTGACATTTGGTTCTTCTTTTAATATTTGTGCTATTGCATTATATGCAGAGTTTCTGTTGTAGCCTAAGTTAACAAGTGCTGAGATAGCCTCATCTCTTGCAACTATTTTTTCATTAGCAATTATTTGTTCAGTTTGAGCATCGCTTGTTAAAGAGAAATTATCAACAGATACTGAAGCAGGTATTTTGCTTAATTTTTTCTCTAATTCAAGAAGTATTCTAGCTGCTATTTTAGGACCGATTCCATTTGCTCTTCCTACCATGGCTTTATCTTGAGATGAAATTGCAGTATAAAGTTCCGATGGTGTTAGCGCTGACAGAATTGCCATGCCGGCTTTAGGCCCAACACCTTGAACTGATGTTAAAAGTTGAAACCAAACTTTTTCTTCGTCATTCATAAATCCAAATAGATGAATATGGTCTTCTTTTACATTTGTTTCAGTAAATACAGATAGAGTTTCTCCTTTTTGCATTGTAGATAATGCCCTTGAATTGAAGAAGATTCTATAACCAACTCCGCCTGATGTCATTATTATTGCGTGATCTGTGTAAACGCTATCTATTATTCCTTGAATTTTACCAATCATTAGTCTATACTCCTTTGCAAGAGATATTATAGAATATGATTTCTTCATTGTAAAGAGAAGAAAGTGCAGAAAATATAAGAAAGGAACTGATATGGCAGGACATAGTAAGTGGGCAAATATACAACATAGAAAAGGTGCTCAAGATAAAAAAAGAGGAAATCTTTTTACTAAGTTAGCAAAGGAAATTACAATTGCTGCAAAATTAGGAGATTCTAACCCAGATTTTAATCCAAGATTAAGATTGGCTGTTGCGGCTGCGAAAAAATTATCTATGCCAAATGATAATATTAAAAGAGCTATTGATAAAGCATCTGCTGCTGGTGGTGGTGATGATTCTATAACTTATGAAGGTTATGGTCCAAATCAAGTGGCTATAATGGTAGAAACTTTAACAGATAATAAGAATAGAACTTTCTCAGAAATAAGAGCTATTTTTGGTAAAAATGGTGGTAATTTAGGCTCTGAGGGTTCTGTTGCATTTAATTTTGAAAGACAAGGTCTTATTATATATAAAAATGATATAGCTGATTTTGATACTATGTTTGAAGCTGTTGTTGAAGCAGGTGCTGAAAATATGGAAGAGGAAGAAGGTATGTATATTATTACTTGTGAAGTTAATGAACTACATAATGTTTTTAAAGCTTTGGAAGAAAAGTTTAAGGGCGTGGATCCTGAGAAATGTGCTCCAGCTTGGATGCCTAAAATGACAGTGGAATTAGACGATGAAGGTCATGAAAAATTAGCTGCGTTTATAGAAAAGATTGAAGAAAATGATGATGTGCAAAATGTTTTCCATAATGCAATTTAATTTCGTTTTTTAAACATTAAATTTTATATATTTTGAAGGTGTTCGATTGAGCACCTTTTTATTTGCTAGATTTTTTGAAAATAATAATTTATAATCCTTTTAAATTGTTAAGAAGTTTTTTTCTATCTACTTAAAGAAACATTTACTTTTATGTTTTGCTTTCTTTCTTTGTATTTGAAAGGTGGCTTTTTGATCTAAATTAACATTACATATAAGGAAATATTAAAATGAGTAATGGAAAAGTAAAATGGTTTAATGAAACTAAAGGTTTTGGATTTATAGCTGTAGAAGGTGAAAACGATGTTTTTGTTCATATTAGTGCTGTTAGAGATTCTGGTATGCAAACTTTAAAAGAAAACCAAGAAGTTTCTTTTGACTTGGAAACAGGTAAAGGTAAAACATATGCAGTAAACCTTAAAAACGTTTAATCATTTGTATTTTATAGAATAATTAATCCTCTATCAATAGATAGGGGATTTCTTTTTTTCTTGATTTTTTTGTATTGAAGTGTAATAATCCCCTCAAGTTTTAAATAAACACAAAGGAGTTATTACTATGGAAAAACTTATGCAAGGTAAAAAAGTTCTTATTATGGGTATTGCTAATGATAAGTCAATGGCTTGGGCTATTGCTGAGCAATTAAGAGAGCAAGGAGCAGATATTGCTTGTACATATTTACCATTTACTGAAAAAAGAGTTAAACCTCTTGCTGAAAAATTAGGTTCTGAAATTGTTATGCCAGGTGATGTGCAAAATGATGAAGAAATGGATATTTTATTTGCAGAAATTGAAAAGAAATGGGGTAAGTTAGATGCTGTTCTTCATGCGATTGGTTTCTCTAACAAAGAAGAATTAGATAATAAATTTGGTTTTGTTAATACTACAAGAGAAAACTTTAAAAACACTATGGACGTTTCATGTTTCTCTTATATTGATGTTTGTAAAAGAGCTTCTAAATTAATGGTCGATGGTGGTTCTTGCCTGACATTAACTTATTATGGTGGAGAAAAAGTAGTTGATAACTATAATGTTATGGGCGTTGCCAAAGCAGCTCTTGATATGTCTACTAAATACTTAGCTGCTAATTTAGGTCTAAAAGGAATTAGAGTAAATGCTATTTCTGCAGGTCCAATTAAAACATTAGCTGCCATGGGTATTTCTGGATTTAGATTGATGCTTAAATTAAATGAATTAAACGCTCCATTAAGACGAAATATTGTTCTTGATGATGTTGCTAAAGCTGGTATGTATATGATGTCAGATTTATCTTCGGGTGTTACTGGTGAAATTCATCACGTTGATTGTGGTTTCAATGTTATGGGTGGTATGACTGCTGATACTATTGAAGAACAAACAGCTATTCTTAAAGAAGCTATAGAAAAATAATTTTTCTATAAGTTAATATTTTAAAACCTCTCATATTGAGAGGTTTTTTATTTTGTTGATTTTTTTTAAAAGGTTGTGTATAGTTCTTTTAATTCTTAAGTGTGTACCCGTAGCTCAATTGGATAGAGCGTTTGACTACGGATCAAAAGGTTGAGGGTTCGAGTCCTTCCGGGTACGCCATTATTGAAATTCTAATTTCATCATGATAGCATCACTACCGTCTTTATAATATTTTTTTCTTGTGGAATATTCTTTGAAATTATATTTTTTATATAAGTTTATTGCTGGAATATTATTTGAAGAAACTTCTAAAAAAATTTCTTTTTTGTTTTTTTCTTTTGCACTGATTATAAGTTCTTTGATAAGAATTTGTCCATATCCTTTTTTTCTGAATGGATTTTCAACTTCTATATATAATATTTCGTAAAAATTATCTATATTTAGGAAACTTAGAGTTCCTACTATTCTTTTGTTTACGATAATTTCCCAATCTATTTGAGCTTTTTTTGTTTTATGTTTTTTTAATTGCATAGTGAGGTCTTATGTATAGGGCTTTTAATTCAACAGGTTTTATGTTTTTTTGTTTATTTAAGAAATCATTAAGCAAGTTTATGTTGATATTTTTTTGATTCCATATTTGAATGTTTTGATTGCTTAGATTCAATTCAACATTACTTAGGATTATTGTGTTTTCGTATTGTTGTAATAAGTTTTCTATTTCATCGAAGGTATATTCATAGGTATTTGTAATGGGATTTTTTTCTTTTGAAAAAAGTTGAATGAAATAATTGTTTTTCTTTCCTGAATCTATAGCGCATAAAATGTAATCACAATTTTTTATTTCTGTTGTGTTTAACATGTATTCGAATGTTGTTAGTGATTTTAAAGGTATGTTTTTAGCAACGGAAATTCCTTTGGCTAGAGATAGTCCGATTCTTATAGAAGTAAATGATCCTGGTCCAATTATACATGATATATTTTTAATATCTTTATTTTTTGCAGCCTCTATTGATAGTGGTAAAATTTTGCCTATTTGATCTTTTCCACTATCTAAAAATAGATCAGTATTTTCACTGCTATTTTTTGTTAAATATGATATTGATGGCTTATTTATAACCGTATTTATAAGAAGTGTGTTGCTCATAAAATGCCTTTACTCTTAGTTGGAATTATAGTATAATCTTATTTGAGAGCTTAAGAAAAAGCAAGGGAGAAATGTTATGCAAAAAGAATTCTTGTTTCCTCATAATTTACCATTAAATGATAAAGATGTTCCAGCAATGTTTGAAAAAGTTTTTGAAATTGCTTCTGAGCCTATGATAATTTTAGATCAGGTTGGTAAGATAGTTTCTGTTAATCCTTCTTTTTATGAAACGATAGGTTATAATTTAGAAAGTGTTCTAAGGAAAAATATTTCATTTTTATTTTCTGGTTTTCCAGATGGTAATGGTATAAATGCTTATGAAAAATTTTTAGATGAATTGATTAGAACTGGTTACTGGCATAATAAAATAGTTGGTAGAAAAAAATCTGGTGGAGTGGTTCATTTTGATGCTAGATTTCTTGAGATAAAAGATGAGAGAGAATATGGCAAATATTATGTTGGAGTTTTATCGTCAATATCTAATTTTTTCCATAGAGAAGGGGTGGAATATAATCCTCTTAGGGATAGTTTGACTAGCGCTTATAATGTTCATGCATTTTCTGAATTTATGGAAAGAACTTTGTTGAGAGCTAAAGAGGGTGAAGCAGATTTGTCACTTCTTGTTTTGAATGTAGATAGATTTTCTGAGTTTAATGAAAAGTATGGGCTGATAGAGGGGGATAAGGTTCTTTGTTCTGTCGCAGATGTACTTAGAAAGAATTCTTCTAAAATTGACTATGTTGCAAGGCTTAAAGATGATAATTTTGGTTTAGTAATTTCAAGCAAACATTCTCAGCCTCAACTAGAGAAAATGATTAATGCAATATTTGTGGATTTATGTGAAAAGGATTTGTTTGGAGATAAAATTGCAGACTTATCATTCTCAATAGGAGTTGCTTGTCATCCAAATTCTGGAGAAGATGTTTCTGAACTGATTAAATCTTCTGTTAGAGCAATGAAGGTTGCTAAAAATAATGGTGGTAATCAAGTGGTTTATAATAAGTACTTATAAACATGATTTTTATAAAAAAATATAAAGCTCCTTAGAAGGAGCTTTTTGTATTATAATTCTTTTTTGCTTTCCCATGTGCCGTGTAGGTTGCAGTGTTCTCTAGCTATAATAGTTTTAGTTCCTGCTGGAATTTTAAATTCTACTATAGGTTGGTCGTTAGGCTTAAGATTTTTTCTTTCAATCTTTCCATCAGCTTCTAGCTCAACCCATTCTATTAAATGAGCTTCACTCATAGGGTGAATTATTTCCCCTACTTGAACTATGATAGTTTCGCCTTTAACTTTTATTACTGGTTCGTGTTTTTCAATAGACATGACTAAAATCCTTCGTTTTGTTACTTTATTATATATTAGGTGTGAAAAACTACCATTTCAAGTATTAAAATATTTTTTGAATGAGATTATCGTTTAAGTTTGTTGATTTTTTCTTTTAAGCTCTTCCAAAAATTCATTCTTTTAATAATATCTTTTTCAAAACCCCTGTCGTTTGGTCTATAGAATTCTATTGGTTTGAAGTTTTCTGGCCAGCAGTTTTGTCCTGAAAAGGCATGAGGGTAGTCGTGATCGTATTTATAATTTTCACCATATCCTAAATCAGCCATCATTTTTGTTGGGGAGTTTAGAATGTTTTTAGGAGGTACTGTGTTATTACTTCTTTTTGTTTCGACTAGTAGTTCGTTTCTAGCAACATAATTTGCATTTGATTTAGGGGCGTTTGCTAAGTAAATAACTAATTGAGTTAAACACATAGTTCCTTCTTTATCTCCTAATCTTTCATATGCTTGCCAGCATGATATGGCTTGGGTTATTGCATTTGGATCAGCTAATCCAATATCTTCGGTTGCGAAAGTTGTTAATCTTCTGAATAGATATTTTGGATCTTGTCCGCTAGTTATCATTCTGCCAGTCCAGTATAAAGCTGCATTAACATCAGAGGATCTTAGAGATTTGTGAACTGCTGATATTATGTTGTAATGCTCATCTCCAGCTTTGTCTCCTAGAGGAGCTTTCTTTTGAATCTGTTTTATTAATTCTTCTCGATTCAACGGGTTTTTAGGCTTGATATGAGATAGAAATTCTACCTGATTTAAAGTGAATCTAGCGTCCCCGTTTGCTAGGGATGCTAGAGTGTCGTATGCATCATTTTCAAGTGGAAGCTTTTTATCTAATTTTTTCTCAGCCCTTTTAATTAGTTCTTTTAAATCATCTTTGGATAATTCTTTTAAAACGCATAAATGACATCTCGAAAGAAGGGCGTTATTTAATGAAAATGATGGATTTTCAGTTGTTGCTCCAATAAATATTACGGTTCCATCTTCTAGGAATGGTAAAAGGGTGTCTTGTTGTGTTTTATTAAATCTATGTATTTCATCTATGAATAAAAGAGTTTCTCTTCCCATGGATTTATTAGATTTTGCCTGTTCCATAACTTTTTTAACTTCTGCCGTTCCTGAAAATACGGCTGATAGAGCTATGAATTCCATATCTGCTGAATTAGCTATGGCTCTTGCTAATGTTGTTTTTCCACATCCTGGAGGTCCCCAAAAAAGAAGTGATTGGAGATTGTTGCTTTTTAGCATATGTGTTATGAAACCGTTAGAACCTAATAGCTCTTCTTGCCCAACAAGATCTTCTACTTTGTTTGGTCTAAGACTTTCCGCTAATGGCTTTTTTGAGCTTCCCTGGAATAGTTCGTTCATTTTTTATCCTCATTTTTAATATATGAAGTTTATAACTAAAATCTCAGTTTTTCAATATTTTTCTTGAAAATGTTCGCTTTTTGTTTTATATTTCAGATCGAGATATAAATAGATTTTAGGATATGTAATGGTTGCAAATAATTTAGGTGATTTGGTTATAAATAATGAATTTGAACAAGCTTTGGGGATTTTGAATAATACCCCTAATAATCTTTTTGTTGAAGGTAAGGCTGGTACAGGAAAAACAACTTTTGTGAAGTATGTTAAAAATAATTACGATGGTAATGTTGTTGTGGTAGCTCCTACAGGTGGCGCTGCTGTTAATATAAAAGGTTCTACAATACATTCATTCTTTAAATTTAAAATAGGTTTTATAGATAAGGATGATAGGAAACAGGTTAAGCATATTAAATCAGATGCTTCTAGAAAAATTTATGAGAAGATTGATCTGTTGATTATAGATGAAATTTCTATGGTTAGACCTGATTTGTTTGATGCTATAGAAACTTTTATGAGGTTGAATGGTAAGTTACCTGGACAGCCTTTTGGTGGGGCTAAGGTTTTAGTAGTTGGTGATATGAAGCAGTTACCTCCTATAGTTCAAAGAGGAGATCCTTTATTACAAGTTTATAAAGGTAGATTTTTTAGAGATTCTGAGGCTTATGAAAAAGCGATGTTTAAGAAGGTTGATTTTCAACAGGTGTTTAGGCAAGCAGATCAAAAATTTGTGAATATTTTAAATGAGGTTAGGGATGGTAAGGTTTCGAGAGAGAGTATGGAAGTTTTAAATTCGAGAGCTTTATCTAATCTTGGCGGTGCTGTTGATTTAGAGGATGTTATAACACTTACACCTTATAGAAAAAGTGCTGATGATATTAATAATATTCAGTTGAGAAATTTAGATGCGGAAGAAATAGAATTTGCTGCAGAAACGAGTGGTGATGCAGATAGAATGAAGGCAGCATTTCCAGCTCCAGAGAAATTAGTTCTTAAGGAAGGTGCTTTGATTATGTTTGTTAAAAATGATCCTTCTAAGAGATGGGTTAATGGAAGTACAGGGGTTGTTCTTGCTATAGAAAGTGATTCTATTGTTGTGGAAGTTAATGGAAAAGTTAGACGTGTGGAAAAGGAAATTTGGGAGCATGTTTCTTATAATTATAATGAAGAGACTGAGCATATAGATGAAGAAGTTGTTGGTAGATTTGTTCAATTTCCTTTGATGCTTGCTTGGGCTGTTACTATTCATAAGGCTCAAGGTAAAACTATGGATAGAGTTGTTGTAGATCTTGGTAGAGGTGCTTTTGAAAAGGGGCAGACATATGTTGCTTTATCTCGCTGTAAGACTTTAGAAGGTTTATATTTGAAATATCCATTAACTTATAGAGATTTTTAATTTAGTTAAAATATATTTTGATTGGATTTTTTAGTTATTTATGAGTTATAATTTTTTTATTGAATGGTTTTATCAAAGGAGGTTTTGATGTTAGAAATTGGTAAAAAAGTTAAAGATTTTACGTTGTTAGGAATTGACGAGAAGGGTAGGGAGAAAAAGTTTTCACTATCTGATTTTAAAGGGAATAAAGTTTTGTTATATTTTTATCCTGCGGATGATACGCCTGGATGTACTAAACAGGCGTGTGATTTTAGGGATAATTTGAATAGATTGTTGTCTTTGGATGGTATTAAGGTTGTTGGAGTTAGTCCTGATGATTTAGATTCTCATATTAAGTTTAAAGAAAAGCATGTTTTAAATTTCCCCCTTTTATCTGATAAGGATTTGAAAATTATGAAATCTTTTGATGCTTATGGAGAGAAGAATTTGTATGGTAAAATTGTTCAAGGTGTGAAGAGATCTACATTTTTAATAGATGAGAATGGGATTCTTTTGAAAGCTTGGAAGAATGTTAGAGCTACTGGTCATGTTGAAAAATTATTAAGAGAACTTTCATAGTTTGTTAAAAACAAAAGGGCCCCAATAGGGCCTTTTTATTTTTTATTTATTTTCTGAATATGTGACAAATGTTTCTTTGTCTTTTTCAGAAAATAAAATGACATGTTCATTTCCATTTTCAGAACAGATAATTATATTATCTGTTATGGATATATTTGCTCCGGTTTTTTTGATTATTGCGGCAAATTTTACTATTTTTTCAAGATCATCTTCATCTTCTAGTTTTTGACTCCACTCATCAATTTTTCTTTGAGCATTCTGAGCTTTTAGAATTTTTTGCTCTTTTTCTATTTTTTCCTTAAGAGCTTCGTTTTTTTCTTTTATTTCGGTTATGCTAAAATGTTCAAGGTGTAAATACGATCCTATTGAGTCGATATCTTTTTCAAAACCACGTTTTTTCTGTAATTTGTAAAGTTGCAACAATGCAATTTTGTGATTCTGGATTAAGTCATTTTTTTCAATATTATTTTTTGAATCGGTTTCTTGTCCACTCACTTTAGTAGAGCAAATCATAACGCAAATAATAATAAAAACTATTTTCTTCATATCTTTATATTTTATTGGTTTCTAATAAAATGTTATTTGTTTGAAATTATTTTGTCAAGTGAAATAGTTATATAGAGGGTTTTTGAAATAAAAAAATGCCCATTAAGGACATATTTTTATATTTGGTTGCGGGGGCTGGATTTGAACCAACGACCTTCAGGTTATGAGGTAAATTTTCAATTAATTGTTATTTGTTGATATTTGTTGTTTTTTCTTTATTTTCTGCGGTTTTTCTTTGGATTTTTATTTTTATAAATTGATGTTATTTTATTTAAATTGTTGTTAATTGCGGAACTATTGCGGAACTTGTTTTTATTTTGTTTGAATTTTATTCTTGAAAAAATATTTATAAATAGATATGATATTTTTATAAATATTGAAAGGTAAATAGATATGGAAAAATTTATATTATATAATGATGTTAATTCAAATGTTAAAATTGATGTTAGGTTGGATGGAGAAACAGTATGGCTTACTCAAAAGCAGATGTCTGAGCTTTTTGATGTTGAGGTTAATACAATAAACTATCATGTTAAGGAAATTTTTAATTCTGAAGAATTATATGAGAATTCAACTATTCGAAAAATTGGAATAGTTCAACTTGAGGGAAATCGAGAAGTTAAGAGAAATGTTGATTTTTACAACTTAGATATGATTATATCAGTTGGATATAGAGTGAATTCTAAGAGAGCTGTTTCTTTTCGTATTTGGGCTACGAATACTTTAAGGGAGTTTATTATAAAAGGTTTTGTTCTTGATGATGATAGGTTAAAAGGAAATTCTAAAGTTTTTGGAAAAGACTATTTTAAAGAACTTTTGGATAGAATTAGATCTATTAGGGCTAGTGAAAGAAGAATTTATCAACAAATAACTGATATTTTTGCAGAATGTTCTATCGATTATGATCCTAAATCTCAAACAACTAGAAATTTTTATGCTACTGTGCAAAATAAATTCCATTATGCAATACATGGAAAGACGGCTAGTGAACTTATTTATAATGAGGCTGATAAAAATAAAAAAAATATGGGTTTAACTACTTGGAAAAACTCTCCCAATGGAAGAATTTTGAAGTCAGATGTTGATGTTGCTAAAAATTATTTAAATGAAAAAGAAATAAAACAACTAGAAAGAACTGTGTCTAGTTTTTTTGATTATGTTGAGGGTATTATAGAGAGAGGTAAGACTTTTGATATGAAAGAATTTTCTGAGTCAGTGAATAGATTTTTAGAATTTAATGAGTTTAAGATTTTAGATGGAAGAGGAAGTGTATCTAAGAAACAAGCAGAGAATAAAGCATTTTCAGAATATGAAGAGTTTAATAAAACACAAAAAATAAATTCAGATTTTGATAAAATAATAAAGAAGATAAAAAAAGATGAGCAATAAAGAAATAAATTTTACTAAGAAAAATCTTGAAAACTTATTCATTCCTGAAAAGGGTAGAGATGTTTATAAAGATACAGGGGAAAAGGGCTTATCTTTATATGTAACTTCTAATGGAGTTAAAACTTTCTTTTTGAGAAAAAGAATAGAAGGTAAAGATGAAAAAATTATTATTGGAAATTTTCCTGATTTATCTGTTCAAAATGCTAGAGATGAATTTATTAAAATTCGTTCTATGATTGCTAAAGGTATGAACCCTAATGATATAAAAAGAGCTTCAAGGGAAGAGTATACTTTGGGTCAGTTTTTTGAAGAGTACATGAGAAGGTATTCTAAAGTTTATAAAAAATCTTGGGAATATGATGAAAGAGAGATTCCTAAGTTTCTTTCTCATTGGTTTCATAGGAAGTTATCTAAAATAACAACTCCTGAGATTAGAAAGTTGCATGAGGATATTAGAGCTGATAATGGGCTTTATCAAGCAAATAGAATGCTTGAGAGAATTAGAGCTATGTATAATAAAGCGATTGAGTGGGAATATGCAAAAACAAATCCTTCTAATGGAATTAAGAAGTATAGAGAGAAGAAGAGGGATAGGTTTATAATGCCTAATGAGATAAAAGCTTTTTTTGAAAGTTTGGAGATGGAAGAGAGTGATGTTGCTAAGGACTATTTTAAAATTCTTTTATTTACTGGAGCTAGAAAAACAAATGTTTTAGCTATGAGATGGGAAGAGATAGACTTTGATAGAAATATTTGGAGGATTCCTGAGACTAAGAATGGAGATTTTCAAGATGTTTCTTTGATAACTTATGCTGTTGAAATTTTGAAAGATAGATTTAGAAAGAGAGAGTCTGAATGGGTGTTTCCTAGTAAATCTTCTAAAGAGGGGTATTTTAAAGATCCTAAAAAGGCGTGGTCTCGAATTTTAAAAAGAGCTGGGATTGAAAACTTGAGAATTCATGATTTGAGAAGAACATTGGGAAGTTATCAAGCGATTACTGGAGCTAGTTTATCTATTATTGGAAAGTCATTGGGACATAAAAGTATGGATTCGACGCAAATTTATGCAAGATTGTATGATGATCCTATTCGCGATAGCATGGAAAATGCAATAAGTAAAATGTTGAGTTATAAGGTTGATAAAGATGAGTAGTCAAAATATAGATGAACTAAAAATTGAAATTAAAAAAAGTTATACTATTTATAAGGCATCGAATGATAATAACCTTAAAAGTTATTCTATTGTAGAATTAATATCTCTTTATAAAAAATATAAAAAGGCAAAAAATATAAAGGAGCCTCAAAAGAAAAAAATTCAAAATATAATTAATATTTTAAATAGAAGATTGAGAAAAATAAAAATGTCTTTTTTTGAGAGAGAGGGTGAAATTTCAATTAAAAAATCTGAGATAGATAGTATTATTAGAGATATGCATTTAAAAACATCTTATGATCTTAAGGAGAATATTAAATATATAATTTTAGGACTTGATTTATTTTGTAAAAAATCTTTTAAAAACACTGTTAAACCTGCTTTATATAACCTTTTAACAATTCGTTATATTGGAGATGATAATACTATTTCAGGAGAGAAAAATAAATTTTCTGTAAATTATAATTCGTATATAGCTAGAATAAGCTGTTTATTAGATGTTCTTTTGAAGGAATTAGTTAGGAAATATAAAGAAGAATTGTTTTCTATCTCTATAAGAGGGATAATTAATCCTATTTCATCTATCGATCTAGATAGAAAGGATGTAGTTTTAAAAGCATTAGAAGCTGTTGTTGATAGGGATGAAATTACTATTTTATATTTAATTCCTGCTGAGATCGAGAGATTTTTAAGAAATGAATTGAAAGAAAAAGATGAGCTTTTTTATAAAATTAATGGTAGTGTTGTTGAGGAGTATGATTTAAATCATTTATTACATCCTGACAAGGAGTTTAGATCTAAGATAGATGAGATAATTGGTGAAGAGTGGAGTGAGGCATTATATTATATTTTTTGTAAGGATGGTTGGAATATTAGAAATAGAGTATATCATGGATACTATACTTCTTTAGGTTTGAATACCTTATACGTATGGTTTATTTTTCTAAAATTTATTTTAGAAATTGTAGATAGGGATGAATAAATATAATTTATATCTATTTATGGAATAATTAATTTTATTTTTTATTTAATTTATTTTTAATTTTAATTAATTATTTATTAAATAAATTAAGGTGTTGATATCTATTTATTTCGTATTATAAAAATTTATGTTAGTTTATGAGAATAAAAGAGGTAATATTTTATGGAATTTAATTTTAAAAATAATGAAGAAATTAAAGAATTTATTAATTCAATAAATGATTTTAATATAGAAAAAATAATAGATCTATTAGATGTTATTATTGATTTGAAAAAAATTAATTCAAATGGAATAGAAATTCCTTATATGTATAGCCATATTTATTTTGCAAAAAGTATGTTTTATTTTGATACCCCTTTTCAAGGGATGGATGTCTTAAAGAATGATTTAAAAGAAATTTTATCATTAATTAAAAAATATTTGCCTGAATCCGATCATTTTTATGATGTTAAAAAACTTTTTAAAAGAAAAATTAAGTTTAAAAGTGGTAGATATATAAAAAGACGATTTATAGATGTGGTGTTTCTATTTATTCTTGTTGATAAGGGATTGTCTTTTGGGAAACTTTCAGTAGAGTCTACTATAATAAACTCTTCAATTCAGCATTTACAATTATATATTTATAAGAATTCAACAAAAGTTAAGAGAAAAAATTTATTATACTTAGTTGATAGAATAACTAATTCTAATAGCATATATACCTTATATTGTATTAATTATATAGATAGTTCTGTTAGAGAGGAATATAAGGCTAAAAGAAGAAAAGGGGCTGAAAAAACTAATAGCAAAAAAAGATCTTATAAAAAAGAGTTATATGAACAGTGGTTGAAGTTAGATGATAGTTTAAAAGTAGAGGCTAAGAATGCTACTAATTATTTGTTAAGTGAAAACCTCGATATAGAAAAAAATATAAAATATGAAACGGTGTTGAGTTATTGTTCAACTTGGAAAATAGAATATATTAAATAATTTTTTTTCGCTAGCGTGGAAAAATTACTTCATTTGATTTATTGTTTTCAACTTCTTATATTTGTTTTATACGATGCGATGGTGCAAAGTATGAAACTTTCGAAAGGGGGTGAAAAGCATGAACGACAAAAAATATTTAAGTCAAAAAGAAGTTGCTAGAATATTGGGTGTTAAAGTAAAAACTTTAAACCACTGGAGATGTACTAAAAGGCATCGAATACCATTTGTAAAGCTTGGTTCTGTAATTTTATATCCAACTGCTGAATTTTTTGGTTGGCTTAAATCTCATTCTAGTAATCTAATTTTAGATTAAATGGCTTTTTTCTTGCAAGAAATATAAGCTCCTAATTTGGGAGCTTATTTTTTTGGAGGTGTGAATTTAAATTCTTTTCCTATAAAATTATCTAGTTCTGTATTAAAATACTTTGGGTAATTTTCCTTTGGATTTTCAATCGAATATTTAACAGCTTTAAATAATTCTTTTGTTGAAAAGAGTATTTCTTTAAATCTTTCGGCATGATTTTTTGCATGTGGAGAAAAACATTCCTCACTTATTTCTGATGGTTTTTTGTTTTTGAAAGCATTCCCGAACAGTATCCCTGTTGCATATATTGTTTTATCTTTCTTTTCTTGCTCTTCAATATCTGCTCCTACTTTATCGGTTAATTGTCTTAATTTTTTTGTTTTTATGCAGTTGTTTGTGCCTTCAGTTTCTCCTACATATCTTTTATCATTAGAGGCGGTTATTATTTGATCTATTTCTTGAAGACCAATTTCTTTGTTTTCAGCTTCTAATCCTAATGTTTTAAGGGCTTTTATTACTGCTTTTTCTAGCGGAATACCTGTTCCGTATAATAGTAATTTATATTCTTCTAAGTCCTTTATATCTTTTGCAAGATTTTTATTTTCATCTTTTAAATCTTTTATTTTTTCTGTATTTTTAGAAATTTTATTTTTATTTTCAAATTCTTTATTAAACATATAATCTTTTTCATTAAACCAATCAGGTTTTTTTATTTGTTCTGATTGAGAGCAAAGAAAGTTATCTATTTTTATAATTTTTTCTTTAAATTTTTTAGCATTTTCACCTATGCTATATGGAAAATCTTTATTTATAACAATTTGCGGTAAAAAAACTATGTGAGATTTTCCTTGTTTTTGATACCAAGAATAGATGTTATTTCCTATTTTTGATTTTAATAGAACGTTTTTTACGTTATCTTTTGTGTAAATTGTGTTGAAAAATCCATATCCTTCACCTTTCGAAAAAAAGTCGAACAAGCATTCATCTATATTATTTTCAATAAATAGGTGATCTTCTTTTTTATTTTTTAGAGAAATTGTTTTTGTTGACTTTGGCTTTGAGGTTGTAGAGCCCATTAATATAAAAATATTTTTACCTTCTTTCAAAAGTTCATTAACTTCTTCTTGTCTTGACGGGTTAAGAAAATCAAAAATATTTTCAATGTTAATTTTATTATGTATAAGAGTGTTTATTATTAATATATCAGCTCCTAATATAGAATCTTCATCCTGTGTTTTTTTGCTTTCTATATTTCCTAGGTTATTACCAAGAATTAAAATGTTTTTTTCCATATTGTTTCTCCATATATTTTTATATAAAAACTTTACGCCTATGTTTTTTAAAAAACAAGGAGATTATTTTCCTCTTGATATGTATTTAGGAATAAATTATACTAAATTCATATCAAGTGATATGCTTGATTGGGCGTAGTAACCCATCATAAGACGGTCTAAGCAGTAGTCCGAAAGGATTAGATCGAAAACAAAAAACTGCCTCTTTTGTCCATATGGACTGGGAGGCAGGGTTATGTCCAAGCGTAAGCTAAAAGCCCGCGCTGTTCTTATGCAGTTACTAACTCCCAGTCCGCTTTCATTTTGCGGACTTTTTCATTTCAAATAGAAAAGAAAGGAGTTTAGAATGAAAAAAATAATTGTGTCGGCTGTGGCGGTTTTAGCTGTAGTTTCTAATTTAAATTCTGCTATGGCGGAAGAAAGTAAATCTTATATTTCGGGTTCGATTGGTTTTTCAACATTATCAGATTATGATATAGATGTTGAGGGTGTTGGTTCTGCTAAAATGAAGGGAGATGATAATATTTCTTTGAATGCGGCGATTGGTTATAAAGGGGCTAATAATATAAGGAATGAATTTGAAATTTCTTATTCTGATTTTGAAACAAAAGATAAATATGGTGCTGGTGTTGAAATGGATGTTCAAATGATTTCTTTATCAGGAAATGCCTATTATGATTTTGTAAAGGCTGGTAGAGATTGGACTCCGTATGTTGGTGCAGGTGCCGGAATTACTCAAGTTAAAGGTAGTGATGCTGGCGGAAGTGAAACTGATATAGCTCCACATGTTCAATTAAAGGCAGGTGTTTCGACTCAGATTTCAGAAAATAGTTCATTGTTTGCGGATTATACTTTTAAACATGTGTTTGAAACTTCGTTTGATGCTAATGATGGAACTGAGTTAACAGTTGATAGTTTGAAAACTCAAACACTATCTTTTGGTGTTAGAAGTACTTTTTAGGAAAAAGTTCTTTTAAAATTGAAAAACACTCTTTTGTTGGGGTGTTTTTTTATTGATATTTAGTTTTTTTGATATAATTTATAATTAGTTAATTGTTAAATTTGGTAAAATATAAAATATAATTTATGGAAAAGTCTAGATTTGCACATGCTATTTGTGTTAGAGAAAGTAAGTTTGCTGTTTTTAATAGCATTTTGTTTCAGCCTATTGTTATGACTGAGAATGAAAAGATAAATCTTTTTAATGGAGATTTTTCTTCTTTCTCAGATGATGATGTTGAGGAATTGTTAAATGTTGGCATTTTAGTTTCTTCTAAAGAGGTGGATCAGATTGTTTTGAAAAACTTAAAAACTTATGTGGAAAATAATGTTGGCGAGGATGTTTCAATTTTGTATTTAATATCTACAAGTATTTGTAATCTATCTTGTAAGTATTGTACTTTAACAGAAAATTTTAGTGAGGTTCGGAAAGAATCTATGTCTGTAAAGACTATTGAGAATAGTATTAATAAATTTGCAGATCATCTTCGTAAAAATAAAAAGAAAAAAGGTTCTATTGTTTTTTATGGAGGAGAGCCAACTTTGAATTTTTCTTCTATAGAAAAGGTTTGTGAGATTTCAGAAGGTTTTAAGGATTTGGAATTTAAAATTATAGTTGTTACAAATGCTGTGAAAATTTCTGATAAGCAAATTGCTTTTTTTAAGGATAGGGGTGTTATTGTTGGTGTATCTCTTGATGGACCAAAAGAAATTAATGATAAAAATAGGGTTTTAAATTCTTCAGAATTAGGGTCTTATAATATTGTTATTAGTAATCTTGAAAGACTTAAAAAGGCAGGTGTTAAATTATCGCTTTCTATAACTTTGTCGCATTCTTTTTTAGATAATGAAGGGATCTTAGATTGGATTATAAGTTTGGGAGTTCCTGGTATTGGTTATAACTTATTACGTTATAACAATAAAAATGATGAATGGAAGGGGTATTATGAAAAAGTTAGTGAATTTTTATTTACTTCTCATGAAAAGCTTTCAGATGCTGGCATTAGAGAGGGTAGAATTTTAAGGAAGATAAATGCCTTTTATGATGAAAAAAAATTTAAGTTTAATGATTGTGCCGCTGTAGGAGGGGGGCAATTATCAATTAAGCCTAATGGGGATGTTATTGTTTGTCAATCTGTATGGTCTAAAGCTAAAGAAATTTGTGGAAATATAAATCAAAATACTTTTGAAGATATTTTTGCGAGTGATTTGTATAGAGAGTGGCGTGGCAATCTTACTGTTAATAAAAAGGAATGTTTGGAATGTTCGGCTATTTCTATTTGTGGAGGTGGTTGTCCGGAGCAATCAGAGGTGTTGTTTGGAGGTAGGTTAAAAGTTGATAAAACTTTTTGTATTCATTCTAAGCACTCTTTGGAAAAACTTTTAAAAGAAGCATTCTAATTTTATTAAAGCTGATTCAATTGAATCGGCTTTTTTTTATTGATATTTAAGGTTATGTTTTATAACCTTTATTGGAGTGGAGGTATACGATGGTGAAATCTAAGTTGACTTTTTATAGATCTCAAGAAGAAGATAGAAATAATATTTATAATTTTTTTAGAAATCAAGATCCTGGAGGTTGGTCTGGAAGAGTTGTTCAGTATGGATTGCCTTTTCATCTAGTCGGAGCTGTTATTAATGATGAATTAAATGCTAAGAAAAATATAGAAAATTATATTGATTCAGAGTATAAGGCTATCGAAAAGTATAATTTATATTCTAATATAGAAGAAGAAATGGCTGATAGTTGGTCTAAGGTTTCATCTGATTTTGAAAATAGAATTTTAGAAATTACAAATAAGGAATTGTGTGAGTACAAATGCAGAATTTCTTTATGCTTGATAACACCAGCTTGGGATGATTTTACCACAATAAACATAAGTATTAAAAATAAATCTAGTAAAAAGTTGTATTCTATAGCTTATGAATTATTGCTTTCTCATTCTTTTAAGTGTGTTAGAGAGTTTTATAGTAAGGAGGAAGTCGCTAGTGCTTGGGATGTTTGGGGTTTTGCTGAAATAACTACGGTTTTCATGCTTAGAGATTCTATTATTATGAAACTCTTTAATGATATTCCAAATAAAAATGTAAAAAAAGGTTGGTTTAAAGGTTCTAGATATGCTTGTTTAGAAAAGCCTGCAGAAAAATTATATGAATTTTGGATTGAAAAAAAATCTTTCAGAGAGTATTTAGATAAATCCATTTCTTATTTAAAACAAAATCATATTGTGGTTTAAATATTAGAAGAACGGAAAATTTAAAAATTTCCCGTTCTGTCTTTTATATAGCTCTAGAATATATTTGAGCTATATCTTTTTTTAAATCCTGAGATGTTCTTTCATCATCATCACACATGCATGCCATGCATTCAAGTGGTGCGACATTGTTTTCGGTTTTGCCAGGATTTAAGGCGTTTACTTTAGAGTTTTTGTTAACTCTTGAATTTAAATTTAATCGTTCCATAATAAAAATATTAATTAATATTGCTCTTATTTTAAACATGGTTTAATTGTTATGCAACTTATTTTTTGGTTTATTATTATTAATAATACTACTCTAAAGCTTAACTTTTGAGGAACTGATGTGGAACTGGTGTTTTGGGCGTCGATTTCCAATGTGATTTTGCAAATAAAAAACCTTTGAAAAATCAAAGGCTTGTATTTGGTTGCGGGGGCTGGATTTGAACCAACGACCTTCAGGTTATGAGCCTGACGAGCTACCGGGCTGCTCTACCC